>JBFJTV010000338.1:0-3760 GCA_041625075.1 Candidatus Polarisedimenticolaceae bacterium
GCTCCGCGTGACCGCCCAGCTCGTCAAGGTGGATGACGGCTTCCACGTGTGGTCGGACACGTTCGACCGCGAGATGGAAGACATCTTCACGATCCAGGAGGAGATCGCGCAGGCGATCGTCGCGAACTTGAGGGGCAGGCTGATCGGTGTGGAGCCTGCCACGATCGTCGAGCAAGTGACCGAGGACCTCGAGGCCCACAATCTCTATTTGAAGGGTCGTTACCATCTCGGTCGCGGCATGGAGGCCGACGTTCTGAAAAGCATCGACCTCTTCGAGCGCGCCATCGAACGCGATCCATATTTTGCGCTCGCCTGGACGGGGCTCGCGAACGCCAAGGCCTACATGGCCAGCACCTACCGCGCCCCGCACGAGATGATGCCGAGCGCCAAGGCGGCGGCCGAAGAGGCCCTGGAGCTCGACCCCGATCTTGCCGCCGCCCACGTGACTCTTGGCAAGATTCTCCTGGTGTACGACTGGGACTGGCCGCGGAGCCTCCTGGCGTATCAGCGCGCGCTCGAGCTCAACCCTGACCTTCCCGAGGCGCATCTGGGCCTCAGTCTGGTGCTGGTCGCGCTCGGCAGGTTCGATGAGGGCCTCGCCGAGGCCAGGCGCGCCGAGGCGATGCTTCCGTATTCGACGGTGATGAAGTACGACGTCGGTCTGGCCTACTACTTCGCGCGGGAATACGACGAGGCGGTGAGAGTCGGGCGTGAGATCGTCGAGGTTGATCCGGACCTGTCGCTTGGCTACGGCATGGTCGGGCTGGCGCTGACCGAGCTCAAGCAGTACGACGAGGCGATCGCCGCATCACGCGAGGCGGTCCGCATCGAGAACAACCCGATCCTGCTGGCGTTTCTCCTCTACACGTATGCCGTGGCCGGTGAGGAGCAGAGCGCGCGGGAGGGGTTGACCGAGCTGCTCGCGTGGACCGAGGCGCAATACGTCTGCCCCTACGAAGTGGCGACGGTTTACGTCGGCCTCCAGGAACACGACACCGCCATCGCGTGGTTTCAGAAGGCGTTCGACGCTCGGGCTGATTGCTTCATCTGGGGCGCCGTCGATCCGAGGATGGACGCGATCCGGGAGGACGAGCGGTACCGCGACCTCCTCCGCCGCGTCGGCCACAACCTCTAGGCGGAGTAGTCGGCCTTGACGACGGTGTGGATGCCGCCTCGCACGTTGAAGTCGCCCTCGATCGACATCCGCCGCGGCCGGACCGCGGCGACCAGGTCGTCGAGGACCCGGTTCGTCACCGCTTCGTGGAAGTGACCCTCGTCGCGGAACGACCACAGGTATAACTTCAGCGACTTGAGCTCGACGCACAACCGATCCGGGACGTAGCTGATCCGGAACGTCGCGAAGTCCGGCTGGCCGGTCCGCGGGCACAGGCAGGTGAACTCGGGACAGGTGAACTCGATCGTGTAGTCCCGCCCGGGCTCGGGGTTCGGGAAGGTCTCGAGCTCTTTGGTTGGCTTCGGCGACACTCAGGGCTGTCCTTCGAGAATCTCGATGTCGTACCCGTTCGGGTCCTTGACGAAGATGTACTTCGAGGTCATCTCCGGACGCGACCGCCGGTACCACCACCCGCGGGACTCGACGTCCTCGACGACCTTCTCGAGGTCGTCGGTAAAGAACGCGAGGTGGCCGAACTGGTTGCCGAGGTCGTAGTCCGATTGGCCGTGGTTGACCGTGAGCTCGATGACGTACTCCCCCTCGTTGTCGCCCAGAAAGACCAGCGTCGCCTCGTCGCCGATCGGTTTGCGGCGCAGCTCCGAGAGCCCGAGGAAGTTCACGTAGAAATCGAGCGTGGCGTCGAGGTCCTTGACGCGGATCATGGTGTGGGCCAGGCGCATCGCCGTCCTCCTTTCTTCCCTTACCGAATGCGAATCAACTTTATCTCGACGTCGCGGCGCTCGCCGTCGTTCTCGAGGGTGATCGTGACCTTCGCTCCGACACCGCGATCCTCGAGAAGGTCGAGGAGGTCGTCGCCGGTTCGAACCGGCTCGTCGTCCACGGCCACGATGACGTCGCCGAGGACGTAACGGCGGCCGGAGCGGCTGACACGCACGCCTTCGATGCCCGCCATGTCAGCCGGGCCGCCATCGGCGACCTGCCACACCGCCACGCCCTCGATCCCGATCCGGCGCGCCTGCTCGTCGCTGAGCAGGCTCACCCCGATGCCGGGTTGGATCGGGCGGCCGTGCTGGATCATCTGTGGCACGAGACGGACGACGGTGTCGGCCGGGATCGCGAAACCGATTCCCGCCGATGCGCGGGTGGGCGAGATGATCGCGGTGCTGACCCCGATCAGACGCCCGCGGGAATCGAGAAGGGGTCCGCCCGAGTTGCCCGGGTTGATCGCCGCGTCGGTCTGCAGAACGTCCCGGATGGTCCGCCCCTCCGGAGAGACGAGCTCGCGATCCTGCGCGCTGAGGACCCCGACCGTGAGCGTCTGATCGAGACCGAACGGGTTTCCGACCGCGAGAACCTTCTGGCCCACCACGAGGTTGCGCGAGCGCCCGATCGTCAACGGCTTCAGCTTTGATTTGGGCGCATCGATGATCAGGACGGCAAGGTCCTTTTCCGGCGCGACGCCGACCAGCCGACCCTCGTACTCGCTCTGGTCGGCGAGCGTGACCGTGAACGACTTGGCACCGCCGACGACGTGGTAGTTCGTGACGATGTGACCGTTCGTGTCCCACACGAAACCGCTGCCCGAGCCAAGCGGAATCTCGACGGGGTTGGCCGTGAAGAGATTGTAACGGACATCCACGGCCCGGATCGCGACGACCGCCTCCGAGGCGCGGCGGAAGACGTCGATATTGCTCCGCTCCTCGGGGGTGAGGTCGTTTCCGGGTGGCGGCATCTTGGTCCGCTGCGTGATTGCCGGCTCGACGGGGACCGCGAGCGACGCTGCCGACGGCTCGGTCGAGGTCGGCGCGCTCTTACCGGGGAGAGCTCGACCGAGAGCAAACCCCGCGACAAAGACCGCCACCACGATGACGAGGACTCCACGGGCACGCATGACGCCGAAGATATCACTCCGGCACGGTGCCGACTATCCCTACCACTCTTGTGGGGTAGGCGGCCCGGTTTTGCGGACTACCTCGGCGTATAATCCGCCTCACAAGAGGGGGGCGGTCGAATGACGCGGGTCGGTGTCTACTCGTCTTTGGGCCTGTTTCTGTCGATGGTCGCCGCGGCCGCGGTGATGGCGGACGTGCCGTTCACCGAGGAGAGCGTGGCTCGTGGGATCGCCTACACGACCGGACACACCTTCGGGTACGGGGCCGGCGTCGCCCTTGTTGATCTCGACGGGGATGGGGACCCCGATATCGTTCTGCTCGGCGCTGCGGGCACGGGTAAGGTCGGCGTTTACGAGAACGACGGCACCGGGCAGTTCATCGATCGTTCGAACACTGCCGGCATCCCGAGTCTGACGAACGCCTCGGGTGTTACCGCCCCGGACTACGACGGCGACGGCGACCGCGATCTCTACATCTCGAGCAACTTCGCGGCCGACGTCCTCATGCGCAACGACGGTGGGTTCACCTTCACCGACGTCACGAGCGCGGCGGGGATAAACGAACCGGACGCGGGCCACGGTTCGGCCTGGGGCGACTACGACGGCGACGGCTGGATCGACATGTATCTCAGTAACCGCACCGATGTCGGGGCCGAGGAGAACAACAAGCTGTACCACAACCTCGGCGACGGGACCTTCGAGGAGGTCGCCGCCGCCCTGGGTGTCCATCGACC
>JBFJTV010000339.1:0-3740 GCA_041625075.1 Candidatus Polarisedimenticolaceae bacterium
TGCGACGGCGTGCTGCTCAACACCGCCGTCGCCCGGGCGCGCGAGCCGGTGAGGATGGCGCGCGCCGTGAGGCACGCGGCCGAGGCCGGGCGGGCGGCGTTCCTGGCGGGGAGGATCCCGCGAAAGTTCTACGCCGAGGCTTCCTCGCCGGTCGAGGACCGGATCGAGCCGGTGCCGGAAGCCTGAGGGCCCACGCCTCGAGAGTCGGAGGAGTTTTCGGGATGACGGCACCGAAAGCCCTGCCGAGGTTGATGCTCGTCACCGACCGCCACCGTTGTCGACGCGATCTCGTGGATGTGGTCGAGGAGGCGGCGGGGGGCGGCGCGGGGATCGTCCAGATCCGCGAGAAGGACCTGACCGACGACGCGCTCCGCGATCTGGTGACGCGCGTCGCGGCCGTGGTTCCCGGGTCCACGCTGATCACCGTCAACGGACGCTGGCGACTCGCGCGCGCGTCGGGTGTCGGGTTGCACCTCCCCGCGGGACACCACCTCGTCGATCGCTCCGGGATCCGGCTGTACGGACGGTCGGCCCACGGCGCCGACGAGGTTCGCGCGGCCCTCCGGGAAGGGGTCGACTACATCATCGTGGGCACGATCTTCCCGACGTCCTCAAAACCCGGTTTTCCCGGAGCCGGCCTGGACTTCCTGCGCGAGCTGTGCGAGGCCGCGGCCCCCACGCCGGTCTATGCCATCGGGGGGATGCACGTCTCGGTCGTCCCCGACGTGATCCACGCGGGGGCCTGGGGCGTCGCCGTTTGCGGGGCGCTCGTCGAGGCCTCGGCACCGGCGCGCGTGGCGCAGGCGTTCTCGCTCGCCCTGGAGGTCGCGGCGGGGAAGAAGTAGTACGATTACCACGAGGAACCTGTCCGATGGCCCGAAAGCTGGAACCCGAGGTCGAGACCCTGCAGCAGTCGCTCGCGCAGCGCACGACGCCTGCGGCACCGGAGCTCACCGAGCATCTCGGGGGCGACAAGGTTCGCTGTCTCTCCTGCGGCCATCGCTGTGTGATCCTCCCCGGGCTCGACGGAATCTGTCGTGTCCGTTTCAATCGTGGCGGTGAGCTGTACGCGCCCCACGGGTACGTCGGGGGGCTGCAGGTCGATCCCATCGAAAAGAAGCCGTTCTTTCACGTCCTGCCGCGGGCCTCGGCGCTGTCCTTCGGAATGCTCGGGTGCGACTACCATTGCGGCTACTGTCAGAACTGGTTGACCTCGCAGGCGCTGCGGGACAACGCAGCGCTGGCGCCGCCCCGTGACATCGAGGCGAACGACCTCGTCGCGCTCGCGAAGAGGCACGGGGCCCCGGTGGTGGTCAGTACCTACAACGAGCCGTTGATCACCAGCGAGTGGGCGGTGGAGGTCTTTCAGTCGGCCCGGCGCGCGGGTCTGAAGTGCGGTTACGTCTCGAACGGAAACGGCACCCCCGAGGTCCTGTCGTTCATTCGACCGCATACCGATCTGTTCAAGATCGACCTCAAGGGTTTCAGGGACGCGGCCTACCGCGAGCTGGGAGGCGTCCTCGCAAACGTTCTGGAGACCATCGAGCGGACTCACGCGATGGGTTTCTGGGTCGAGATCGTGACGCTTCTCGTTCCCGGGTTCAACGACTCGCCCGCGGAGCTCAAAGAGCTGACCGCGTTCGTCGCCTCGGTCTCGCCCGACATCCCGTGGCACGTCACGGCCTTCCACCAGGACTACAAGATGACCGATCCCGCCAACACCACGGCCCGCGATCTGATCCGCGCCGCCGAGATCGGCCGCGAGGCGGGGCTGAACTTCGTCTACGCGGGGAACCTCCCGGGCGGGGTCGGCGATCTCGAAAACACGCGCTGCCCGGGTTGCGACACCGTGGTGATCGAGCGTCGGGGCTTTCGCGTCGGGCGCGTCCTGCTCGACGAGGCGGGGGCGTGCCCGTCCTGCGAGGGCAAGATTCCCGGCGTGTGGAGCTAGGGAACTACGGCGACGTCTCGAGGGTCTCGAGATACTCCGGGCCGGCGAGCACCTCACGCGGCTTGGCGCCGTCGGCGGGGCCGACGATGCCTTCCTGCTCCATCATGTCCACGATGCGAGCCGCGCGGGCGTAGCCCAGTCGAAGACGGCGCTGGATCAAGGTGATCGAGCACTGACCCTCGTTGAGGACGAGCCGCACCGCCTCCATGAACATCGCGTCGCGCTCGCCATCGTCGTATCCCGGCCGCTCCTCCTCGGGCTCCTTGAGGACCGACTCGTCGTAGATCGGTTTCGCCTGCTTCTTGAGAAAGGCGGTGATGCGGTTGAGCTCGGGCTCGGTGATGTAGCCGCCGTGAAGCCGGACGAGCCGCGCGGAGCCGGGCGGGAGAAAGAGCATGTCGCCACGGCCGAGGAGACGCTCGGCCCCGCTGGTGTCGATGATCGTTCGCGAGTCGATCCGCGTCGAGACGCGGAAGGCGATCCGCGAGGGGAAGTTCGCCTTGATCGTGCCGGTGATGACGTCGACCGAGGGCCGTTGCGTTGCGAGGATGAGATGGATGCCGACGGCGCGGGCCATCTGCGCGAGACGCATGACCGATTCCTCGACGTCCGCCGAGGAGACCATCATGAGATCCGCCATCTCGTCGATGACTACGACGATAAACGGAAGCTTGCGCAGCTTCATCGTCTCGCCGGTGCGCTCATCGATCGCGGTGTGATCGGGCTCCTCCTCGAGAAGATCGTTGAACTGGTCGATGTTGCGAACTCCCACGGCGGCCAGCTGGCGATAACGGATCTCCATCTCACGGACCGCCCACTTGAGCGCCGTCGACGCCTTCTTGGCGTCGGTCACCACCGGGATGAGAAGGTGAGGGATATCGGCGTAGATCCCGAGCTCGATCATCTTGGTGTCGATCATGATGAATCGCACATCCGCGGGCGTGGCCTTGTACAGGATGCTGGTGATCATTCCGTTGAGACCGACGGACTTGCCGGCCCCGGTCGCCCCGGCGATCAGGAGGTGGGGCATGCGGTTGAGCTCGGCCGTGAATACCTCCCCGTCGATGTTCTTGCCGAGCGCGAGCGCAACCATGGACTTCGATTTCTTGAAGCGCTCGGAGTTGAGAAGCGCGCGCGGCGAGATGAGCTCTTGACGGACGTTGGGCACCTCGATGCCGACCGTCGAGCGACCCGGAAGACGATCGATCCGAACGGACTCCGCGCTCAGCGCCATGCACAGGTCGTCCGCGAAACCCGTGATCTTGGAGTACTTGATTCCCGCCTCGGGTTTGTACTCGAAGGTCGTGACGACCGGTCCCGGATGGATGGCGACGACGGTCCCGTCCATCGAGAACTCGCGAAACTTCTCGGTGATCAGCCGCGCACGATCCAGAAGGTCCTTCTCGTCGTCGATCCTCTGGGTCTCGACGGGATTCAGCAACTCGAGCGGAGGCAGCGAGTAGCCTGCCGCGGTGGGCTCCATCGGGAGGTCCTGCTGCTTCGGAGGTTGCGGGGGCTTGGTGTCCTTCTCACGGGGCGGGGAGTCCACGATCTCCGGAGGCGTCAGCGGTCGTCGCGCGGGAGTAGGGCCGCCCTCGCCCGTCTCGGCGGCGGAACCCGCGGCGGCGGCCGGGCGGGCGCGCATCCGGGCTCGATCGGCGTGCTTGCGGATGACCGCCCGCTTGTCGGCGGCGCGGCGCCGCTCCTCGCGGCTCTCGATCCAGCGCTCGCGGAGCCGCGTGAGTCGAGCCACGATCGCGCGGTAAGCGGCCGCAAAGGCGTGGGAGAA
>JBFJTV010000340.1:0-3735 GCA_041625075.1 Candidatus Polarisedimenticolaceae bacterium
GTACCGGTCCCCAGAAAGGTGACCTTCAAAACTCGGTCTCGCGGGCGTCGAGGACGTGGTGCATGGGTTTGTCTCGGCGAGACTCGCAGCATAGTCAATGCCACGATCATGGTCAAACCAGCCCGCAAGACGGTCTCTTTCTTGACACCCACCCGATGGTCCTTTACCATGCCTTTCGAATCCTTTAAGCGGTTCCCGTGAGGACCGCAAGGAGTATCGCCAATGCCGAGCCAACGCGTCCGCGTCATGGACGCCAACGCGATTCATCGCGCTCTCAGCCGCATCGCCCACGAGATTCTCGAACGCAACAAGGGCGTCGACGGGCTGGCCCTCGTTGGGATTCGCACCCAGGGAGTCCCCCTCGCGCGTCGCCTCGCCGAGCGAGTCCGAAAGATCGAGGGCGAGGCTCCGAAGACCGGCATCCTCGACATCAATCTGTACCGCGACGACGTCGCGCTCAGCGGCGGTCATCCGGTCCTCCGAAAGACCGAGATCCCATTCGACGTCGAGGGCGAGATCGTCGTTCTGGTCGACGACGTGCTGTTCACCGGCCGAACCATCCGGGCCGCCATGGACGCGCTGGCCGATCTGGGACGCCCGCGACAGATCCAGCTCGCCGTGCTCGTCGATCGGGGTCACCGCGAGTTACCGATCCGGCCGGACTACGTCGGAAAGAACGTGCCCACCGCGCACGACGAGGCGATCGAGGTCCGCCTCACGGAAAGGAGCGACGCCGACGAGGTGCTGCTGGTACGCGGCGGCGACGACGGCGACGACACGCGCGAAGAAGGGGGCGCATCATGAAGCTCGGGAGTCGCCACTTGCTGGGGATCGAGCCCCTTTCGGCCGACGAAATCCGCCTCATCCTGGATACCACGGAGTCGCTCGCCGAGGTCTCGGAACGCGAAATCAAGAAGGTGCCCACGCTTCGGGGCAAGACGGTCGTGAACTTCTTCGTCGAGCCCTCGACGAGAACGAGGAGCTCGTTCGAGATCGCGGAAAAGAGACTCTCGGCCGACTCGCTCAACTTCTCGGCGAGCAGCTCGAGCTTTCTCAAGGGAGAGACGCTTCTCGACACCGCCCGTAATCTCGAGGCGATGGCGCCGGACTTCATCGTCATCCGTCACAGCCAGCCCGGCGCCGCTCACTTTCTCGCGAGGCACTGCAACGCGTCGGTCATCAATGCGGGCGACGGCGCCCACGAGCACCCCACCCAGGCGTTGCTTGACGCGTACACCATCCGACAACACAAAGGCGGCGTTCAGGGTCTCGAGGTGGCGATCCTCGGCGACATCCTGCACAGCCGCGTGGCGCGATCGAACGTGCTGCTCCTGAACAAGCTCGGCGCGTCCGTTACGGTATGCGGCCCCCCGACGATGCTTCCCCGTGGGGTCGAGGAACTCGGGTGCCGCGTCGTCCGCCGGGTCGAAGAAGCCGTCGAGGGCGTCGACGTCATCATGGTTCTTCGGATCCAGCTCGAGCGCATGCGCTCGGGGTTCTTCCCGACGCTTCGGGAGTACGCCCGGCTCTACGGTCTGACGTCGGACCGCGCCGCCAGGGCGGCGGACGACGCGATCATCATGCACCCGGGCCCGATCAACCGGGGCGTGGAGATCATGAGCGACGTCGCCGACGGCAACGCGTCGGTGATTCTCCAACAGGTGACGAACGGGGTCGCGGTGCGGATGGCGGTCCTGTACCTGCTCTCCGGGGGGGTCGAACGTGAAGCTGCTGCTTAAGAACGGCCGAATCGTCGACCCGGCCTCAGGGACCGATCGCGCACGGGACGTTCTCGTCGTGGACGGCAAGATCGCGAAGATCGACGACCGCATTCCCGAGGAGGATTCCCAGGTCATCGACCTCAAGGGCTTTGTCGTCTGTCCCGGGTTCATCGACATGCACGTCCATCTGCGCGAGCCCGGGCAGGAGTGGAAGGAAACGGTCGCCACCGGGACGCGCGCCGCGGCCGCCGGCGGGTTCACCGGAGTGGCGTGCATGCCGAACACGGTTCCGGTCATCGACAACCGTGCAGTGACCGAGTTCGTGCTCACGCAGGCGGAAGAGCAGGGCGTCGTTCCGGTCTACCCGATCGGGTGTGTTACGAAAACGCAGGCCGGGAAAGAGCTCGCCGAGATGGGCGACATGGTCGAAGCCGGCGCCCGCGCGTTCTCCGATGACGGCAAGGCCGTCATGCCGTCGGTCCTCATGCGGAAGGCTCTGGAGTACTCGCAGATCTTCGACGTTCCGATCATCGATCACTGCGAGGATCCCTCCCTTGTCGACGGGGGCGTCATGAACGAGGGCGTGGTCGCGACACGTCTCGGGCTTCCCGGGTGGCCGGGTGTCGCCGAGGACGTGATCGTCGAGCGGGACGTTCTCCTGGCGGAATACACCGGAGGGCACGCGCACATCGCGCACATGTCGACCGCCCGTGGGGCCGATCTGGTCCGGCGCGGGAAGGAGCGGGGCATCCCCGTCACCTGCGAGGTCACGCCCCACCACCTCGTGCTGACCGACGAGGCAGTGGAGTCTTTCGACACCAACGCCAAGATGAACCCGCCCCTCAGGGACGAGAACGACCGAAGGGGTTTGCTCGAAGCGATCGTCGACGGCACCGTGGACGTCATCGCGACCGATCACGCGCCGCACCACCAGGACGAAAAGTGCGTGGAGTTCTCGCACGCACCCTTTGGCGTCGTCGGGCTCGAGACGGCGGTGTCGATCTGCCTCGACCGACTGGTCCACGCCGAGATCATCGATCTCCCGCGACTCGTGGAACTCCTCAGCACCGCGCCCGCGCGGATCCTCCGGCTCGATAAGGGGACCCTCGCGCGCGGCGCCGACGCCGACATCACGGTGCTCGACCTCGATCGCGAGGTGACGGTCGACAAAACCACGTTCAAGTCCAAGGGAAAAAACACGCCTTTCGAAGGCTGGAAGTTGCGTGGCGCCACCGTGATGACCGTGGTTGGTGGTAGGATCGTCCACGATTCTCGCTGACCAGCGAAGGGGGCTCTGATGGGCGAAGCCGTTTTTCAAACCGAAGTGTCGGGTCTGAAGCTCCGCGCCCGGGGGAAGGTCCGGGATATCTACGATCTGGGCGACAAGCTCCTGATCGTCGCGACCGATCGGCTCTCGGCGTTCGACTACGTCTTGCCCAATCCGATCCCGGACAAGGGGAAGGTCCTCAACCGGCTATCCGGTTTCTGGTTCGATCATATGAAGGACATCATCCCGAACCACGTGATCACCCAGAACGCGCGCGAGTTCCCGAAGGAGCTTAGCAAGCACTTCAACGAGCTCGAGGGCCGCTCGACACTGGCGCGCAAGCTGGAGATGCTTCCCATCGAGTGTGTCGCGCGCGGATACCTCGCCGGTTCGGGTTGGAAGGAGTACCGCACCGCCCGCACCGTCTGCGGGATCGCGCTTCCGGACGGCCTCGAGGAATCCGACAAGCTCCCCGAGCCGATCTTCACTCCCGCGACCAAGGCCGAGACCGGTCACGACATCAACATCTCCTTTGACGAGGCGGAGAGAATCGTTGGCGCCGAAATGGCCGCGACACTCCGCGACAAAACCCTGGAGCTCTACCGCACGGGGGTCGAATACGCGGCGAAGCGCGGGGTCATCATCGCCGACACGAAGTTCGAGTTCGGTCTCGACGGCGCCGAGCTGGTGCTCGCCGACGAGGTTCTGACTCCGGACTCTTCCCGGTTCTGGCCCGCGGATCAGTAC
>JBFJTV010000341.1:0-3732 GCA_041625075.1 Candidatus Polarisedimenticolaceae bacterium
CCGAGGAAAAGATCCGGTTCGTCAGGGGCGAGCTCGGAGAGTACACGCGCTCATGCGAGATCGAGCCGTGCCTCAGGATGGTCGTCAGTCCCGTCGACGAGGTTATCTGAACGGGCCCCGAATCAGGGACAGGGCGCGGCTGGTTTGGCGACCTTGACGCGGGCGGCTCGCGATCTTATCCGATCGATGTCGAAAAGGGTCGACGCCCCCGGATATCGATGGCGACCGTGCGGTGCGATTCGGCCCTTGTTTCAAGAAGGAGGTTGTATATGCCCCTCACCGAAAAAGTGACCGAAAAGGTCAACGAGCTGAAAGGCGACCTCCGAGAGACCGTCGAGGACCTCAAGGAGGACGTTTCGGAGCTCAAGAACAAGTTGATGAACCTCGTGCCCGGTCGGCGTGAGTCGTCCGGCCCCGTGGCCGTGCGCCGCGAGCCGCGCGACGTCCTGACGGAGTGGCGCCGGGAGACCGACCGGATGTTCGACGAGATGTGGCGCGGCTTCGGGTTTCCGGGCCAGCGGTGGCCCGACCGCCCGTTCGGGACCGGGCTGATGGACGCCGGCATGGACTGGCCCCGCATCGACGTCGAGGATCGCAAGGACGAGATCCGCGTGTCCGCGGAGATCCCGGGGATCGACGAGAAGGACCTCGATGTCCAGCTCTCCGAAAACCACCTGACGATCCGCGGCGAAAAGGGCGCCGAGCACGAAGACAAGCGCGAGGGCAGCTACTACCGCAGCGAGCGCTTCTACGGCTCGTTCGAGCGCACGATCCCGCTGCCCACCGAGGTCGACTTCGAGAAGATCGACGCCAAGTTCCGCAAGGGCGTGCTGACCGTGAGGCTCCCGAAGACCGCGGCGGCGCGCGAGCGGGCGCGGCGGATCACGGTGCGCAGCAGCTGACCGCGCTTCAGCCGGTTCGAACGATCTGGGGCGCCCCCGGCGGGGCGCCCTTTTTTTATGCGTTGCCGG
Organism: Candidatus Polarisedimenticolaceae bacterium; assembly: GCA_041625075.1. GTDB lineage: Bacteria > Acidobacteriota > Polarisedimenticolia > Polarisedimenticolales > Polarisedimenticolaceae > JBFJTV01. Next base: position 972 of record JBFJTV010000341.1, read on the forward strand.
CGTGGCTTCGACAGCTGGCCCGGGGTCTCGCGCAGCCCCGCGGCTCGTTACAGGTGATAGGGGAAGTGCTCTATGTTGCCGGGTTCCGCAATAGGTAGATCGCCCATGGCGCGACGTGCGTCTCGCTCTTCCACGCGATCCCGTCGTCCCGCGCGGCGATCGGGCGCTCGACGCGGACGCACTCCAGACCTGCTTCGCGGTACACCCGCAAGTAATCCTCGTGGAGCCAAAGGATGTCCTCGACCGGACGGGCGTCGGAATACGCGGTCGTGGCGATGCGCACCACGTCTCCGCACTTCGCAGTCCTGTTCTCGGGATAGTCGTGCGTGGAGAAGGTCACCCACTCGTGGGTGTAAATCTCGGGCGTCGAGACGATGTTCACCAGGATTCCGTGGTCGGCGAGCAGATTCCCGAGTTCCCCGACAAGCCGGACCTTCCGGTCGAAGCCCGGGATGTTGTCGAATGTGAAGGCCGACTGGACGAGATCGTAGCCCCTCTCGGGGAGCGGCTCGAAACAGCCGCAGTCGATGATCCGGTAGTCGCCGTCGGGATCCCGCTGGCGGGCGATGGCGACCATCTCGCTGGAGATGTCCAGACCTGTGACGAAAAAACCCAACCGCTGTAGAAAACGCGTCGAGCGTCCCGTACCACAGCCGAAATCCACAGCTCGCCGGCCCTTGACATGTTGCTGCAGGAGTCCCGGCAGGTTGCGGAAGACGAGATCGTAGGTCCCACCGAGCCCCAACTCGTCGTAAGCGGCGGCGCGTCGCGACTCCTCGTAAGTGTTCCGGAACTCCATGTTGTCTCCTGTGCCGGACGGTTCGCGACTCGAGCCGGCTGCACCCTCTAGGATCGCTCCTGATTGGTCGCTTGAACAGATTCAATAGTGCCCTTTTATTGCGATACCAGTTTGTTGTCTTACTCGAGCGAAATCGCACGGCATCGCTTTCCGAGGGCAGCCCCGCTTCACGGCACGGTGATACCGGTAGGAGACTGTCAGGACACTCGGTGGGAGTACGGGACGGACGCTAAGGTGGGAGGCTTCGGCGACAGGCCTAACGCCGGACATATCCTGTGTGCCGCACTGGCCGTATGCATGGGAAAACATTCTGCGCATGCTTCCCGTGGGTGATCGACTGAGTTCCTTTCGTGTATGATTGCCGTTCGGGACGGGATCACACAGTGAGCGGGCTCCGGCATTGTAGATCAGTAACCTCGGGGGAGGAGTCGGCCCATGGCCTACAAGCCCTATAACTCGTTCGCCATTGCCCAAGCGCAGTTTGACGGCGCAGCGGAGCTTCTCGGTCTCGACGAGGCAACCCGGGAACTCTTGCGGCAACCGATGCGTGAGTATGCCTTTGCGATCCCGATCCACTTGGACGACGGGAAGACCAAGGTGTTTCGCGGGTTCCGCGTGCAGCACAACGATGCCCGGGGGCCGTGCAAAGGGGGCATCCGCTTCCACCCCCAGGAAACGCTGGACACGGTGCGCGCGCTGGCGATGTGGATGACGTGGAAGTGTGCGGTCGTCAATCTTCCACTCGGCGGCGCCAAGGGTGGGGTGATCTGCGACCCGCACAACCTCAGCGAACGCGAACAGGAGCAGATCTGCCGGGTATGGGTACGCCAAATGGCTCACAACGTGGGTCCCCAGACCGATGTTCCGGCCCCCGACGTCATGACCACCGCCCAGCACATGCTCTGGATGCTCGACGAGTTCGAGGGAATCAGCGGAGCCAAGCTTCCCGGCTTCATCACGGGTAAGCCGGTCAGCGTGGGCGGTTCTCTCGGGCGCACCGAGGCGACGGGGTACGGTGTCATCTTCGCGGTACGCGAGGCCCTCAAGGAGCTGAACGTTCGCGCGTCCGACACGACCGCCAGCGTCCAGGGGTTCGGCAACGTGGCGCAGCACGCCATCCGCCTCTACGAGCAGCTGGGGGGCACCACGGTGTGCGTCTCGTGCTGGGACCAGCAGGAGCAGGAGTCCGTCTCGTATCACAGGAAGGACGGCGTCAAGCTGGACGAGCTGCTGTCGATCACCGACCGCTTCGGTGGAATTCACAAAAGGAAAGCGCAAGAGCTCGGGTACGAGGTCCTGCCGGGAGATGACTGGCTCAAGCAAGATGTCGACATTCTGATTCCTGCGGCCATCGAGAACCAGATCGTCGAGGAAAACGTGTCCTTGATCAGCCCCAAGGTACGCATCATCGCCGAAGGTGCGAACGGTCCCACGACGACCGAGGCCGATCGAGTGCTGAAGGAGTCAGAGGTCTTGGTCATTCCTGATTTTCTCGCGAATGCGGGCGGGGTGACGTGTAGTTACTTCGAACAGGTTCAGAGCAACATGAACTATTACTGGGCCAGGGACGAGGTGTTGGGGAAGCTCGATGTGAAAATGACGTCCGCTTACCGCGCCGTAGGTGAGATCGCGCGGAAGCGGAAACTGTACATGCGCGACGCGGCGTACATCATCGCGATCGATCGGGTGGCCCGGGCGTGTCACGACCGCGGGTGGGTCTAGAACCTATCTCAAAACCCCAGACCGATCGGGACACGCGCCGCTGGTCTTCGGCATGGCGACCGTCTGCCGCGGTCGGTGCTGAGGCCCGGGTTGGGGCATGAACAAAGACGTCGGTAAAGATTGGGACGTTCCACGGTTCGACCGCGCGTTCTTCCGGTCGCCCGATCCCATCACGCGCATCGGCGACGGAGCCCCCGGCGGGAAAGCGCACGGCTTGGTGAAGGTCAGGGACCACCTCGC
>JBFJTV010000342.1:0-3712 GCA_041625075.1 Candidatus Polarisedimenticolaceae bacterium
CCGCCGCCGCCGAAGACATCGTCGCGACCGACCGCGCCGAACGCCTTGTAGCCGTGGGAGACGGTTCCGAGATGGAGGTCCGGTGTCGTGCCGCGGAGGTCCTCGGGCCAGAACAGCTCGACGACGAGGACCTCACCGGCGATCGGCGGAAACCACAGCTCGCCGTGGGGACGAACGTCCCTGTGGGTGTAGGGGCCCATCACGGTGCCGCGAGAGGGGTCGAGGATCCGCAGCTCGCCACCCGGCTGCAACGCGAATCGGTCGAACCCGAGAACGAGCCAGCGCGCGCCCTCGGAGGCGACCTTCAATCTCCAGAGCTGCCCGCCGCCGGCAAGATCCTCCCACGTCCCGCGGCCGGCGGGCGACAGATCGGTCGTCATCGGGTAGCCGATGCGAAGCGGGATGTCCTTGCGGTTTCGGTTCGCCTCGTCTTCGGCGAGAAGCCGTTCGACGTCCACCGTCGCCGAAAGCCACTGCTCGACGTCGTCGAGCGGCCCGGCGGTACTCGGATCGTAAGGTGCGGGCGGGGCTTCCTTGTCGGCCATCGCCGCCGGCGCGGCAAGAAGAACGCCCAAGACAGCAAAACACGCCGCGGCCCGGCGCTTCACGATGATTCCCAGCATCGGCCCCCCCCCAGTATTCGTCCTCTTTCTTATACAGCAATTGGGTTGACGCCGGCGAAGGACATTGTGGAGTCCCATAGTGGTCTTGATGACACCTCGAATAGGATCGCCGGATCGGTGTAGATTCACTTTGCGGATATCACAGGAGAAACGCGATCATGACAACCGACCTGCATCTCCACGAGCAGCTCATGCTCCTTGCCCTTCGGGACGACAAGGGAACGCTCGAGTCCAAGGCGACGATGTATCAGTACGCGCTGGGTGGCGCGATCCTGGCCGAGATGGCCCTGCACGGGAAGATTCGGATCGGCAGCGACAACAAGAAGCTGGTCGATCTCGACGATCACCGGTCGTTTGGCGAACCGGTCCTCGATGAGTGTCTCGATCTGGTCGCCACGGCGAAGAAGCGGCGACGCGCTGCCAATTGGGTGAGCAAGTTCGGACATCTCAAGAGGCTGAGGCACCGGGTTGCCGAAGGGCTCTGCCGGCGCGGTATTCTGAAGAATACCGAAGACTCGGTGCTGTTGATCTTCACCCGAAAGGTCTACCCGACGATCGATCCGGGTCCCGAACGGCGACTGGTCGAGAACCTGCGCGACGCGATCTTCAACGACACGGCGACGGTCGAGCCGGAAACGGCGATCGTGGCGTCGTTGGCGAACGCCATCGGGCTCCTCCCCGCGCACTTCGACAAGAGGAAGCTCAAGGGGCGTAAGCGCCGACTGGAGCGGATCGCCGAGGGCGGGCTCGCCGGGGCGGCGACACGTGAAGCCGTTCAGGCCGCGCAGGCGGCGGCGATGGCCGCCATCATCGCTGCCACCACGGTCACGACGGTGACGAGCGCGACACGTTAGTCCGCTAGTACCTGAGGGCGTGCTCGACCATGACGCGGGCTTCCTTCGAAGCGCTGGCCTCGAGGACCGCGAGCAGCTCGTCGGTCGTCACGACGTTGTTCTTCTGAAGGGTTCTGCACCACTCGAGGAACTTCTCTCGGCCCATCTGCTGCTCGAGGCGGTAGAGAATCCCCGCACCCTTGCGGTTGAGCGCGTCGTGGGCGCGCATGTCGTCGCGGTCGAGACCCCAGATGGCCGGCGGTGAGCCCGCCAGATGGTCGTAGGCTTCGGCGTACTCGGCGTACAGCGAGGCATCCCCGCGCGCCCGCAGCATCATGAGCGCCGAGTACTCCGCAAACCCCTCGTTGAGCCAGTCCTCCCACGTCGTCCTTTCCGCGCCCGTCCACCACATATGGGCCAGCTCGTGCGAGAAGTTTTTCGTGAGCGCCCGGTACCGCGACAGGTCCCCGTCAAAGACCGACACATAGAGACCGGGGCGCGCGTACGCACCGCCGCGCCTTCGCGCCGCCAGGACGACGTCCATCTTCTTGATTCGCGCCGGACCAAACCACTCGCCGTACTGCTTGATGATCTCCTCGAGATCGGCCGCGATGCGCTCGACGATCTCGTCATCCACGGCAACGGACCACAGGACGCCGCCGCCCTCGAGCGGACGGGCCTGCAAACCGCGCGCGGCGATGATGACGATGTCGTTGGTCTCGTAGTCGCGCGTGAGCTTCCTGATGCCTCCCCCGCTTCCGGCCGGCTCACCACCGGCGACCGTGAAGTCCGATCCGACGGTGACGTTGACGTCGTAGGTGAATTCCCGATGGTCCGGGCTGTAGGGAAACCACGCGCTGAACGCGCCCAGCTCGACCCATCCCGCGCCGGCCGAATTGACCCCCCAGGGATCCGGCACGATCGTGCCCTCGTAAACGAGGGTCAACGTCGTCGACTCGCCCGCGGCCAGCGGCGGAAGCGGCGCGATCGAGACGGGCACGGCTTTGGGTGCCTTGCGGGAATAGCCGACACGGTCCTCGTGGACCGTATAGCTGACCTTTCCCGCCGTCGATTGCACAGAGGCGACCGCCAGGCCCTCGTTGAGCAACAGGTCCAGCTTCGTGAGGCCGCCCTCCGGGGCGGTCACCTTGATCTCGACCTTCGCGCTGACCTTCTTTTCGTCGGGCGTCAGGACGACATCGATGTCGTAGTGCTCGACGACATCTCCCGCGTGGACGACCGCGGGCAAGAACAGAGCCAGCGCGATCCACAGTCTCAGCATCATCTTTTTCACCATTGCGGCCGTCGGTTCCAGCATGCCGCGGGGGACGGGTCGCTATTTTGTACCGCGCATTGAACGCGGTCGCCACCCTTTGCGTTGCGGCACGTGGCGGCCTTGGCGTTCACCCTCGCGCCGGGCGGTGGACTTCACGTTCAAACTGACCAAAAACATGGTCCGCGGCGACTCGCATTGCGAGTGGGTGGTCGAGCGGAAGAAGGAGCTGTTTGTGTCAGAAGTTGGCGATCGCGACGCTCGCGACGACAACCAGGGCGGGGAGACGGGTCGTTTGAGCCGACTCCCCCTTAGTACTCGCCGAAGTCGACGACCTGAATGAAGCGGATGTCGGGTTCTCCCACGACCCCGGCACGCTGCATCGCGTCCTTGAGCTCCGCAGAGGCGACGAAGGCACGGAGCTCGGCCACGTCGCTCGCCTGGTGGTAGACGATGAGTCGGTTCGGGTTGTCGAATTCCTGACTGACGGCATGCCCCACGATGCCGCTCTGCCTACGGAAGTCGTCGAACTCATCGTAGGCCACGCGCCAGGCGTCGTAGTCCTCGACCGCATGCATCACGATGATGCCGGGCAGCATCTCTTCCGAGATGAGATTCCGGGACATCGGCTTCATGATCGTAATCGTCGGTGCGCCCTCCACGCCGGCGTTCTGCATGGCTTCGGCGAGGTCGGTGCTGTCGAGAAACGCGCGGAGCTTATCGACATCGGTAGCCAGGCAGTAGACGTAGACCGTGTCGGGATCGTCCACCCCTCGCTTGAGGTAGTGCCCGAGGCAACTCGCGTTCTTGCGCGCCGGCATGTGATCGTCGAACGCGCTCTTCCATGCATCGTAATCGGCGACTCGATGGGAGATCAGAACCGAGGCCGGCGGTAGGTCCGCGGCTGTCCCTGACGGCATCGCCTCCGTCTCCGCGGGCGCGCCCTGCGGTTCTGTGGATTCCTCGCTCGGCACGCAGGCCGC
>JBFJTV010000343.1:0-3701 GCA_041625075.1 Candidatus Polarisedimenticolaceae bacterium
CAAGCGCTGGGCCGGGTTCATCCGTGGCGAGGCGACGGCGGAGGATCTCACCGACCGGGCGAGCGAGTATCTCGCCGAGCACGTCGAGGATTACCCGAGCCAGCCGCTCTTTCTGTGGGTGCACTACGTCGAGCCCCACGCGCCGTACATCTTCCAGAAGGACTTCGCGGAGCCCCTGGGTCTCGATCCGAGCCGCAAACCCAAACCTCGCGACCGCTATGACACCGAGGTCGCCTTTGTCGATCACAACATCGGCAGGTTGGTCGAGGCGATCGAGGACCTCGTGGCGGCCGAGGAAGTCCTCGTCGTCTTCGTCTCCGACCACGGCGAGAGCCTCGGAGAGCACAGCTACTGGGGTCACGGCCGGCATCTCTATGAGCCCACGCTGTGGGTCCCCATGGGGCTTCGCTGGACGGGCCACGTCAGCCCGAGAACGATCGCCAGCTCCGCGCTGAGCATCGATCTCGCGCCCACCGTTCTCCGTTTGCTGGGTCTGGACGTGCCCGCGAGCTTCGAGGGATTCGACTGGACCGGGGTTCTCGACGGCGCCGACGCGCCCGAGGCCCGGGTGACGCAGTTCCAGGCCCACAAGGGAGCCGTAATCTCCAAACACGAATCCGAGCGTGCGAGAGCAAGCGGGCTGCTGGCGGTCGCCCGGGTTCGCGCCGAGCGCAAGGAAATCTACAGGGTTGACGGACAGCAGCACCTCATCTTCGACCTCTCCGACGATCCGGCCGAAGAAAAGGACCTCGCTGAGGGCAACCATCTGCCGACCGAGAGTCTGATGTCGTGGATCGTCGAGGTGCACGACGCGCTGACCGGTAACGACATCCCCGACCCTCTCGACGAGGAGAGCATCGAGAGGCTGCGTGCGCTCGGTTACGTCGATTGAGCCCATGGGCTCACGGCCGTGGGAACTCCCCCTGCAGCGCTCGCGCGACGATCTCCTTCGCATCGGCCGGAAAGTCCGATCGAACGATCCACTCGAGATAGTCCCGTTCGGTGCGCGCGACGTCCTCGAGCGGTCTCCCGCGAAGCCGCCCGAAGCCGAGAACGGCCCGACCGTCTCGCCACACGAACTTGCCCTCACGATCGACCGCGTCGGGCGGCGAGGGATTGCACCACGCCGCCAGACCCGCGACGTCGCGCGGGAGATCGTCGTACCTCTCGAGCTGCGCCTCGAGCACCTCGAGCGTGGCCGCGACGTCCGACTCGGCGGCGTGCGCGCCCTCGTGCGAGCGCCCGAGATAGAACTCGACGGCCGCCGCCAGATCCCGCCGTTCCTTGCGGTGAAAAACGGTCATCACATCGACCACCTGGCGGTCGGAGAGACCGAGATCGAGGCCGCAGTCGCGGAACTCGCGGTCGAGCAAGGGGATATCGAATCGAACCAGATTGAAACCGGCAAGGTCGGCGCCGTCGAGAAAATCCAGGAAGCCCTTCGCGATCTGCCCGAAGGTCGGTTCGCCCGCCACGTCCTCGTCACGAATCCCGTGCACCGCGGACGCCTCGGCCGGGATCTGTCGCTCGGGGTTGATCCGCCGCGTGCGCGAGGACCTCGAACCGTCGGTCTCCACGCGGAGCACCGAGATCTCGACGATGCGGTCGGTCGCGGGATCGGTGCCGGTCGTCTCGAGATCGAAGAAGACGATCGGGCGCTCGAGCTCTAGATTGCTCATCTCGGCTCAGACTAGCACCGGTCACGGTGGACTTGCGCCATTTGATAGAATTTGCGTCTTTCGAGGGGGACCGATCGATGAACACATCACGGACGCCGGAGATCCGGACCGTACCGGTCGCCGACATCGAGATGCCGGTCGAGCTCTCGCGCCTCTACGACATCGCCTACAACCTGTGGTGGACCTGGCAGCCCCGGGCCCGCCTGCTGTTCAACGCGATCGACCCGGAGGGCTGGAGCCGCGACCACAACCCCGTCGAGCTGCTCATCAACGTCGAGCCGAATCGCTGGGAAGACCTTCTCGGCAACCAGAGCTTTCTCTCGATCTACAACGAGGTCGTCCAGAGCTTCGACCGTTACCTCGATGACGTCGACACCTGGTTTCACCGGAGCTACCCCGACTACGATGCGGGGCCCGTCGCCTACTTCTCGACGGAGTACGGCTGGCACGAGAGTCTGGGGATCTACTCCGGTGGACTCGGCGTTCTCTCCGGAGACCACTCGAAGGCGGCGAGCGATCTGGGCATACCGTTTGTCGGGATCGGCCTGATGTACCGCCGCGGATACTTCCGGCAGAGGATCGACGCGGACGGCCAGCAACAGCATCTGTACCCCAACTACGATTTCCGCCGGCTGCCGGTCCTCCCGATCACACAGCCCAACGGACGGCGCGTGCGTGTCTCGGTGGACTTCCCCGGCCGTCAGATTCATCTTCGGTTGTGGAAGGCGACCGTCGGTCGGGTCCCGGTGATCCTGCTCGACTCGGATCTCAGGGAGAACGATCCGGCGGATCGGCCGATCACTTCGATCCTGTACGTCCGGGGCCGCGAGATGCGGTTGTGCCAGGAAATCGTTCTCGGCGTCGGTGGCGTCCTCGCCCTGCGTGCGCTGGGAATCGAGCCCTCCGCGTGGCACATCAACGAGGGTCACTCGGCACTGCTGGCCCTGCAGCGTCTTCGCGACGCGGTCGAGCGCGACGGCGCGAGCGCGGACGAGGCGTTGGATCGGGTCTCGCGTAACACCCTGTTCACGACACACACTCCAGTCCCCGCGGGCAACGAGACGTTTGCAGTCGATCTCGTCCGCAAGTACGTCGACGGCTACGCCGATGCGCTCGGGATCACGATGGACGACGTGCTCGCGTTGGGAAACGCGCAGCGCGACGACGAGCAGGGGCGGTTCAATCTGACCGCGCTCGCCATCCGGACGAGCTCGGCGACCAACGGCGTGAGCGAGCTACACGGCAAGGTCGCCAACGACATGTGGCGTCATCTCTGGCCGGGTGACGAGCCGGAGACGCCGGTGGTCGGGCACGTTACCAACGGAGTCCACCTGCCGACCTGGCTCGGTGCGGAGATGGCCACCGTGCTGAGCGCCAACATCGGCGAGCGATTCGCCGATCTGCTGGCGGTGGACGACTTCGCGGGCAAGATCGCGGCGGTTCCCGACGAGGAGATCTGGACCGCGCACACCGCACAGAAGACCCGGCTACTGCTCTTTGCGAGAGAAAAGGTCCTCGAGCAGTTTGCCCGTCACGGCCGTGCGCCGGACGAGCTTCGCCAGGTCAACGACCTGCTGGCTCCCGAAGCGCTGACCATCGGGTTCGCGCGACGGTTTGCGACCTACAAACGGGCGGCGCTGATCTTCCGCGACCCCGAACGTCTGCGGCACATCCTGACCCAGGACGGCCGCCCGGTGCAGTTGATCTTCGCGGGGAAGGCGCATCCCGCCGATCGTCCCGGGCAGGACCTTATCCGTGACATCTTCCAGGCGTCGCTCTCCCCCGAGCTCCGCGGGCGCATCGTCTTCTTGGAGGACTACGACATCCAGATCGCCCGGCACCTCGTGCAGGGGGTCGATCTCTGGCTCAACACCCCGCTGCGGCCGCTCGAGGCCAGCGGGACGAGCGGGATGAAAGCCGCGCTCAACGGCGCTCTCAATTTCAGCGTGCTCGACGGATGGTGGTGCGAGGGCTATGACCCCGCGCACGGATGGGTCATCGGCGAGCCCAAGAGCTACGCCG
>JBFJTV010000344.1:0-3680 GCA_041625075.1 Candidatus Polarisedimenticolaceae bacterium
ACTTCCGCGACCGCTGGGGCTCGGACGCACTCGGTCTGCTCCTATTCGTCGTTTTGATCGTCCTGCTCATTCCCTATCTTCTGATCGGTGTCATGGGAAGCGGCATCACGCTCAACCAGATCACCGGTGGGCAGGTTCCCGAATGGCTCGGGAGCCTCGCGGTCTGTCTTGTCGTGATGGGGTACGTCACCTATGGCGGGCTGCGGGGGACGGCGTGGGCGAACACCTTCCAGACGCTGGTCTTCATGGTTCTGGGGGCCGCGACCTACTTCCTGATCGTCCGAAAGCTCGGCGGTCTCGAACAGGCCCTCGCGCGCGTGGTCGACGTGCAACCCGATCTGTTGATTCGTGGAGAGCGCATCCCGCCGCTCAAGCTGCTGACCTACACCCTGATCCCTCTTTCGGTCGGGATGTTCCCGCACATCTTCATGCACTGGCTGACCGCGCGGCGCGCACGGGACTTCCGTCTTCCCATCATCGGCTACCCGTTGTGTCTGGCGGTGGTGTGGATCCCGAGCGTCCTGCTCGGTGTCTTCGGAGTCGCCGCGGTCCCCGGGCTCGAGGGTGCGGAGGCCAACTCGGTCCTGGTTCAGATGATCCACCTCTACGCGCCGGAGGTTCTCGCCGGGCTTCTGGCCGCCGGGGTGTTTGCGGCGATCATGTCCTCGCTCGACTCGCAGGTTCTCTCGCTCGGGAGCATGTTCACCGAGGACATCGTGCGGCACTTCGGCTTTCACGATCGGATGAGCGACCGGCAGCAGGTCCTCGCAGGTCGCGTCTTCGTCGCGGTCATCCTGCTCGTGACCTATCTGATCTCGCTCGTCGCAAGTCGCAACCTGTTCAAGCTCGGGATCTGGTCGTTCACCGGGTTTACGGCGCTCTTCCCGCTGGTGGCAGCGGCGCTGTTCTGGAAACGGAGCACGAAGCAGGGCGCCATCGCCTCGATCCTGAGCGTCATCGTGACGTGGATCTTCTTCTTCCTGCGGGGTTGGGATCAGCCCGGCTATACCGTCGGCGGGACCGGCATCATGCCCGTCGCGGTGATCCTCGGCGTATCCGCGACCACCCTGGTCGTCGTCTCGCTCCTGACGCGGCCACCCGCCCCCGAGGATCTCGCGAGGTTCTTCCCCGAGACGGGACGCGAGCGCGCGTAGCATGCGCGCCGCCTACATCACGGCCGGCGCCGCCGGGATGTACTGCGGGAGCTGTCTGCACGACAACACGCTGGCCGCGGCGCTCCAGCGTCAGGGTCACGACATCGCGCTGATTCCGACCTACACGCCCATCCGCACCGACGAGATCGACGTCAGCATCGACCGGGTGTTCTACGGTGCTCTCAACGTCTATCTCGAACAGAAGATCCCGATGTTGAGAAAGGCGCCGCGGGCGATCGCCCGGGCTCTCAATGCGAAGCCGCTCCTCAACTGGGTGGGACGTCTCGGGGCTTCCACCGACCCGCATGCTCTCGGCGAGATGACCCTTTCGGTGCTTCAGGGCGAGGACGGCAAGCAACGCCAGGAGCTCGACGAACTGGTCGCGTGGCTCCGCGACGACTACCGCCCCGAGATCGTCCACATCACCAACTCGATGTTTCTCGGGACCGCCCACCGCATCAAGAAAGAGCTCGGCGTTCCGGTCCTGTGCACCGTTCAGGGGGAAGATATCTTTCTCGAAGAGCTGCCCGAGCCGATCCGAACCCGCGTCCACGACGCGCTTCGCGAAAAGGCCGCCGACGTGGACGGCTTTGTCGCGACGAGCCGTGCCTATGCCGAGTATATGGCGGACTACCTCGCGATACCTCCCGAGAAGATCCACCATCTGCGTCTCGGCTTGAACCTGAAGGGGCACGGCGAGGCCGAGCCGAACCGTGACGAGAGCCCGTTCGTCGTCGGCTATCTCGCGCGCATCTGTCCCGAGAAGGGTCTGCACCTGCTGACCGAGGCCTTCCGGCAGCTCGCGGAGCGCAAGGGCAAAGATCGGGTCCTGCTGAGGATCGCGGGCTGGCTGGGAGCGCGCGACCGCAACTATCTCGACGCGTTGCTCGCGCAGGTGCGGTCGTGGAATCTTGCCGACCGCGTCGAGCATGTCGGCGAGGTGGACCGCGCCGGGAAGATCGAGTTCCTGCGCTCGCTTCACGTGCTGTCGGTGCCGACCGTCTATCGCGACCCCAAGGGTCTGTACGTCTTGGAGGCGCTCGCCAACGGCGTGCCGGTCGTGCAGCCGAGCCACGGTGCCTTTCCCGAGATGATCGAGGCGACCGGGGGAGGGGTGCTGGTCGAGCCCGGGTACACGCCGGCGCTCGCCGAGGCTCTCGAGGGGATGATGGACGACCCCGGAAGGCGCGAGGCGCTGGGCAAGGCCGGAAAAGAGGCTGTGCATGCCGAGTGGAACGACGAGGTTCTCGCCCGCGAGACCCTCGCCCTCTATGCTAGATTCCTCCAGTAACTAAAGGGGGACATGCCTTTGTCGCCAACAAAGGCATGTCCCCAAACAGGGGTTTGGTGCCAGGCCTCCACGTAGATGAAGGAATTCAGGACAAAACGCAAGATCGAGTTCGTCGATACGGACATGGAAGGGATCGTTCACTTCGCGCGGTACCTGGTCTACATGGAAACGGCGGAGCACGAATTTCTCGAGGCCCTCGGTGTCAGTGTCGCGATGGAGTACGAGGGCCAGAGGATCGGCTGGCCGCGTGTCTCGGTGTCGTGCGACTACAAGGCTCCCGCGCGGTTCGGCGACACGCTCGACATCCACATGCGCGTTCTCGCGAAGGGGGCGAGCTCGATGACCTACGCCTTCGATTTCCTGAACGCCGGGCAGGAGGTCGCCAGGGGGCGGGTCACGTCGGTGTGTTGTGCGCTCGACGACGGGAAACTCCGCCCCATCAAGATTCCGGCGATCATTGCAGATCAGATCGAGGTCTCGCCGCCCTGAGCCCGACGGAGTCGTGATGCTCGTAGTCTCCGAGGTCCACAAGAGCTTCGAGACGGAGGGAAGTCCGGTCGAGGTCCTCCGCGGGGTGTCGTTCAACCTTGACAGAAAACAGTCGCTCGCGATCACCGGGCCGTCCGGCTCGGGCAAGAGCACGCTCCTCCACCTGGTCGGCACCCTCGACGCGCCGACCTCCGGGAAAATCACCATCGACCGGCAGGATCCGTTCGCCCTCGCCGAGCCCGATCTCGCCCGCTTCCGCAACGACGCGGTGGGCTTTATCTTCCAGGATCACCACCTTCTTCCGCAGTACTCGGTGCTCGATAACCTCCTCGTTCCCACGCTCGCCTTTCCAGGCAAGAACGACGGCGCCGAGGCGCGCACCCGCGAGCTGATCGATCGCGTCGGCCTCGCCCACCGCATCGACCATCGCCCCGCCGAGCTTTCGGGGGGCGAACGCCAGCGCGTCGCCGTGGCACGGGCGCTGATCAACGGCCCGAGCCTGCTGTTGTGCGACGAGCCCACCGGCTCGCTCGACCACGCGACCGCCGAGTCGGTCGCCACGCTGCTGTTCGAGCTCCACCGCGAAGAGGGCAACATCCTGATCGTAGTGACCCACAGTCTCGAGCTGGCCGAGCGCTTCGAGAGCCGTTTCGAGCTTCGGGAAGGCCGTTGCTTCGCACGCTGATCCACTACCGGCGCATCAACCTCGCCGTCATCCTCGGCGCCGCGGTGGCGACCGCCGTGCT
>JBFJTV010000345.1:0-3670 GCA_041625075.1 Candidatus Polarisedimenticolaceae bacterium
GATACCACCGGCCTCGCCAGCCCGCGGCAACGTGAAGATGTCGTAGTACGGGCCGGATTCGGTGGGCGACGACGAGGCCGGGCGCTCGTGGTTCCCGAAGGTGGGCCACAACACCGTGGTCCGGAGCATCTCCGGGAAGATCCCGAAGACCGCCGCCTGATATTGCGCATCGGTCCCGCCCGTGTAGGCGTTGTCACCCAGCATCAGCCACACGTCGGTGCCGAGGCTACCGGTGTACGTCGCATAGGCGTCCCGGACGGTCTGGATGTTGTCGTTGGCGAGGCCCGAATCTCCGATGGCCCAGACCCTGACGGGGTGTTGCGAACCGGGAAACGGCGCCGTCCTGAAGTAGTGCTCGTTGTCGTCCCCGGCGATGGCCGCTGTCGTGCTTCCGTACGAGTAATAGTACGTCGTGTCGGGCGACAGCCCGCTCAACGCGACCTCGTGGTCGGTGTCGACCAGCGGGTCGTCCACGATGTTGTCGAGCTGTCCGGGCGCCGCGCCGTAGCGAACCCGGCTGTCGGACGGGTCGGTCGTTCGCCACTTGACCACGATGCTCGTCGAGGTTCCCATCTGAAGGTAGGGTCCGCGGGGTTCCGGCCCGCTCTGGCCCCACAGCGGTCCGGCGAGCAGCGCCAGACCCACGAGCAGGCTCGGCCATCTCCAGGTGGCCCGCGTCCGCGGGCGTCCAAGGTGTTCGTTCACGGAGATCCCCTGGCTTCGAGCAGCATTGGTAATGCCGGATCGATGCCAGCCCGAGAGCCCCGTTCCACCGCGCGTCCGGGCCCCGCGCCGTCGTCGTCCGTGACGCGCGTTTCAGTTTTGTAACCGCTCTTGAGCCACTTGACCTTTCCGCGACCCGTCCACAAGTTTTCCGCAGGGCAGTCACGGCTTATCCACAGACTCGAGGGGAGTCCAGTGATGAAAAGGACCTTTCTGCGGATCTTTCTGTTCCTGATTGGCGTGACGCTGTTCGTCGGGACCGCGGGCGCCGGGAGCCTCGAGGACGCCGTCCGCGCCCGCTGGCGCGGGGCCTGGGTGGTCATCACGACCGATGTCTACTCTTCCTGCACGGGCAGCAGCAGCTACCACACCAACAAGCTCAGCGGGACGCTGGTCACGAACCGCGGCGGGCAGCGCTTCGTCGGCGGGGAAGTGGGTAAAGTTTACAAGCTCCAGCTAAAGAAGAAGAAGGTCGATCTGATGATCTCGCTGGACGAGCCGCTGCTCGTTCCCCGTCAAGACGGGCCGTTCACGCTGTACGACGAGCGCCACTGCGCGGTCTCTCTGGAGATCCAGCTGCCGCGCGACATGACCAAGACCAAGGACATCGAAGGCATTGACCTGCTCGTCGCCGAGCTTGTCGAAAGGTTCGACACTCGCGAGGCCGCGCTCGATTCCGAGCAGTGGAACCAGCGCGAACGCGAACCGTACCCCATCAACTACGACGTCACCCTCGCACGTCACGCCGCATGGCGGGCGAAACAGACTAACCGCGCGGTGGACGAGAAAAAACACCTCGCGCTCGAGCAAGTCAAGAACACCGGCAAGGCGATCGAGTCCGATCCCGACTATCTAGCGGGTCTCGCCGCGGGGGCGAACGCGATGAAGCGCTGGCAGGCCGACAATTGCGGTCAGCTGATGGCCCGGTTCGAGTCGGTGCGGGGGCGTGTGCCGGAGGATCGCCGCGGCGATACCGCAGAGGACGAACGCTGGCGTCGGGGATACGAGGACGGTCAGCGGATGATGCACGGCATCCGTCTGCTCGAGCGTCTCGACGGTTGCTATGTCCCGGTCCCCCCGGTCCCGGACGAAGCGGCGCTGAGCGACGCCTCCGTCAGCACGCCCTCGGAGACCGACTGACGCTGGGCACCAGTGACGACCCGGGCGATCACCGACTTGAATGCGGGCGTTCCCGACTCGGGATCGATGCGCCTCGGCACCAGAACGTTGGCTTCCGGGTAGTACATTGCAAGATTGCCGGGCGGTAGATCCACGATCGCGGTCACGACGTCGAGGCGTCCGGTCTCGGTCGTGACCGTCACCGGGTCGCCCTCCGACAACCCGAGCCGCTCGGCGTCGTCGCCGTTCATCATGACGACGTCGCGTCGCGTGTTGCCGCGGTAGAGATCTTCTTCCTCGTACACCACGGTGTTGAACTGGCCCTCGGAGCGTAGGGTCATCAACCGGAACTCGTCCTCCTTGACGTCGAGGTCGGGGAGGGGAGTGACGCGGGCCCGAGCTCGACCTGTCGGCGTGTTGAAGCTCGGTTCGTGAAAGGTGCGGCCGTCGATGTAAAACTCGTTTCCACCCGAGTCGATGCTCTTCATCGCCTCGTAGCCCGGGACGACCTCCGCGATCACCTCCCGGATCGCGCGATGGTCGTTCATCTTCTCGAACGGGAAGGGCCCCGGAGGAAGCACGCGCGCCGCGAGTCCCGCGATCACCTCGACCTCGCTCTTGACCTCGTCGCCGGGCGGGGGGGCGCCACCGTCGGACAGCCGCACGTAATTGAACATGCTTTCCTGGGTGGTCGCCTGCTTCTCTTCGTCCCGGGCGAGAACCGGTAGAAGAAGGTTCACCCTACCGCGACCGTGAACGTGTCCGGGGTTGAGCTTGGTCGTGATGTGGGCGGTAGTGCCGATGTTCTGCATCACGGCACCCGCCCAGTCGAGATCGGGGTTCGATCCCCAGAGATTGCCGCCGAGCAGCACTGCCGCCTGGATGCGGCCTTCCTCGGCGGCGAGCATCGAACCGTAGGTGTCGAGACCGTTCGGTTCGGTCGGGATGCCGTAGGTCTCCTCCATCTTTTTGGCAAAGGCCTCCTTGAGTTCCGGCGCGAAGCCGACCGACCCGACGCCCTGAACGTTGCTGTGCCCGCGGATGGGAAGAAGACCGCGTCCTTCACCACCGAGCCAGCCTCGCGCGAGGGCGATATTCGCGAGCGCCGCGATGTTGTTCACGCCGTTGGCATGGTGGGTGAGCCCCATCGCCCACAGCAGGATCCCGTTGCTCGCCTTGGCGATTGCGGTCGCCGCGCGATCGATCTCCGACCTCGACACGCCGCAGGACTCGAGCAACGTCTCCCACGGTGTCGAACGAATGTCCCGTTCGACGGCTTCCCAGCCCTCGACACGCTCGGCCAGGAAGCCATCGTTTGCAGCCCCGGCCTCGATGACACCCTTGAGCAGCGCCTTGAAGACCGCGACGTCGGTGCCGACGTGCGGTTGGAGGTAGATGTCGCAAACATCCGAGCCGAACAACAGGCTCATGGTCTGCGACGGGATGCGGAAACGGACCAGCCCGAGCTCTTTCATCGGGTTGACGATGATCACGGTTCCGCCGCGTTTGCGGAGCTCGACGAGCTTCGAGATCATGCGCGGGTGGTTCGAGGCCGGATTGGCCCCCGCCACGAGCGCCAGATCCGCCTTGTCGAGGTCATCGATGACCACCGTCGCGGTTCCGCTGCCGACCAGACGCGATAGCGCCACGCCCGACGCGTTGTGGCAATAGTACGAGCAGTTGTGGATGTTGCTGCAGCCGTACGCCCGGGCAAACGTCTGCAGAAGAAATGCCGCCTCGTTCGACGACCGGCCCGACGCGTAGAAGAACGTCTCGTGCGGAGCCGTGGCTTCGAGCGCGGTGGCGAGGGTGTCGAGCGCCTCGTCCC
>JBFJTV010000346.1:0-3668 GCA_041625075.1 Candidatus Polarisedimenticolaceae bacterium
GATCGCGGCGGACGAAAAGGAGCACCTCGATATTGCCTCGTCGCCGAGTCTCGAGGAAGTGCTTACGGCCGACCTCAAAGCGGCGCCGGCATCGTGTTCCCACGTGAACTACCGCTTCCGAGAGGCCACCGACCGCTCCGACGAAACACTCCGCGGCATCATGTTGGCACCCAACCCCGACGGGCCCACCCTCGTCAACGTCTTCCTCTTCATTCTCGCGGTCGATGACATCCAAGCCCGGACTAACTCCTTTCACTTTCAGGGTTACGGCGGGCTGGTGTGGTGTGACCCGCGTCTGGCGTTCGATGCCGGGATAGAGGGGGTGGATCGGCGGATCATCCCGGGGGATCAAGTTTACCGGATCCTCGAGCAATGGTGGTGGCCGGGCGTGATCCTCCCGGCGCGCCTCGGGGCGCCCGTACGCGGCAACGAGTCTCTGATCATCTACTCGGACGGAACCGTCCGCTTGAACACGCTTTTCGAAACTCGTCTCGCCGCGAGCTACGACTTCCGCGACTTCCCGCTGGACCGCCAGACGTTGAAGATTGTGGTTCAACCCGAATTCTGGCAGGCCGGCGCCGTCACGTTCGCCGAGATCGAAGCACTGACGGGCTTCAACAAGGGGTTCGACATCCCGGAGTGGCGCTTCCTGCGTTATCGAACCGAGCTGCAGACGATCGTACTCTCGGAGGAAGGCGACGATCTTCTCCCACGATTCGTGATGGAGATCGACGTCGGGCGGCAGGTCGGGTTCTACGTCTGGAAGATCTTTTTGCCCCTTTTGCTGATCGCGGCCATCCCGTGGTCGGTCTTCTGGATGTCACGCGACGTGCTGGCCCAGCGGCAGCGTCAGGTCGCCACGGGCCTGCTCACCCTCGTCGCCTTCCAGTTCGTCGCGGTGGACGCGCTCCCCCGAGTCTCCTACCTAACGCTGGTCGATGGGGCTTTCCTCTGGGCGTTCTTCACCTCCGCATCGGCCCTGTGGCTCAACGTCCTCAACGCGCGGAAGTACCGGGCCGACAAAGACCGAGGGCTGCGCGCCGACCGCACGTGGCGCTGGCTTTATCCGGTCGTCTATCTCCTCGGAATGGCGATCGTCTGCTTTGTTCACCAGATGACATGAGAGGGATCACCTGTCTCCCGGTTTTCGGCCGTCCGGAAGATTCCTCGGACGCCTCCTCCCCTTTTGCTCCCGGTCCTGCGGCTCGTTAAATGTTTACGGTTCAATTATTTAGGGAACCCGGCAACCGAGGCCGTCTAGAATCGTAGACCTTCAGGCCGGGTTTCTCGCCGGGCCGCAGGAGGGGCGGCCCCCTGCTCATCGTGTGAACGGGAGAACGTGTCATGACCGGAACGTATTCGAGACGACTGCTCGTCTGGGCGTTGATCGCGATGCTCGCGACGCTCGCCCCACTCGCCATCGAGGCCAAGAAAAAGAACAAGAGCGCCGAAGGCGAGAACCAGGAAGAAGAGGAGAAGTGGGACGTCAGCAACCCGCCCGGTGACTGGCGGACGATCACCATCGACACCGACGAGACGACGTGGACCAGCGTCGACGTCAGCCCCGACGGTCGCACGCTCGTCTTCGACATGCTCGGGGATCTCTACACCGTGCCCATGGACGGCGGTGACGCGACGGCGCTCACCGACGGGATCGAATGGAACATCCAGCCACGGTTCAGCCCCGACGGCGCCAGCATCGCGTTCATCAGCGACCGCGGAGGCGCGGACAATCTGTGGATCATGAACGCGGACGGTTCGGATCCGCGTGCGGTCACCGAGGAAAAGGAACATCTCGTCCACAACCCGTACTGGAGCCCGGACGGTGACTACATCGTCGCCAAGAAAGGTTTCACTTCCACCCGAAGCATCCCCGCGGGTGAGATCTGGATGTTCCACATCGGCGGCGGTGAGGGTGTGCAGTTGATCGAGCGCCCGCTGGGAAAAAAGGATCAGAAAACCATCGCCGAGCCGGCGTTCTCGACCGACGGCCGTTACGTCTATTTCAGCCAGGACACCACGCCGGGCGCCCGCTGGGAGTACAACAAGGACTCCACCGGCCAGATCTTCGTGATCAAACGACTGGGACGCGAGACGGGTGAGGTCGACGTCCTCGTGGGCGGTCCGGGCGGCGCCATCCTCCCGACGCCGTCGCCCGACGGCAAGCGCCTCGCGTTCGTCAAACGCACGCCTTCTTTCACGAGCGCACTGTACGTCAAGGATCTCGAAAGCGGTTTGGAGCTCCCGATCTTCGACAAGCTCGACCGCGACTACCAGGAAACCAACGGAAGCCAGGGAAACACGCCCGCGATCGCCTGGACGCCGGACGGCAACTCCATCGTTTTCTGGGCGGGGGGCAAGATCCGGAGAGTCGACGTCGACACCCTCGAGGTCGCGGTCATTCCCGTTCGGGTCCGTGCGAAGAAGAAGGTGCTGCCGACCCTGAGGTTCGCGGTCGACGTTGCTCCGGACGATCTCGAAGTCAAGATGATCCGGTGGGCGCAGATGTCCCCGGACGGAACAAAGATCGTCTTCCAGGCGCTCGGACACCTGTACGTCAGGGATGTCGCGAGAGGAGAGCAGCGCCGGTTGACGTCGCAAAACGAGCATTTCGAGTTCTGGCCCAGCTTCTCGGCGGACGGTCGCTCGGTCGTCTACACCACGTGGGACGACCAGGACCTCGGATCGATCCGGATCGTCCCGGCGACGGGAGGCTCGGGACGCGCGATCAATGAGCACCCCGGGCACTTCGTCGAGCCGAGGTTCTCGGCCGACGGCAAGCTGGTCGTCTATCGCAAGACCACGGGCGGCTACGTCCTCAGCGGGAAGTGGTCGGAGGAGCCGGGGATCTACGTGGCCCCGGCGATGGGTGGCGAGGTCGCGCGCGTCAGCAAGACCGGTTACAACCCGCAGTTCTCGGCCACCGGCGAGCGCGTGTTGTTCACGAAGGGCGACGACGACAACAACCTCTTGCTCAACTCCGTCAACCTCGAGGGCGACGACGAGCGGACCCATCTCAAGGGCGCGACCCTGACCGAGTACAGCGTCTCGCCGGACGGCCGCTGGGTCGCCTTTACGCAGCAGTACAACGCGTACGTCGCGCCGTTTGCTTTGACCGGAAAGACCGTTGATATTGGACCGTCGACCAAGGCCTACCCGGTCAAACAGGTTTCCAAGCGCTCGGGAGAGTTCCTGCGGTGGTCCGCCGACTCGTCAACGGTTTACTGGGCCCTCGGCGCCACGCTGTTCAGCCGCGAGCTTCAGGATGCTTTCGCCTTTCTCGATGGGGCGCCCGAGGAGCTCCCCGAGCCGGTGGCCGAAGGAATCGATCTCGGCTTCAGCGTTCCGGCTGACGTCCCGAAGGGGCGAATCGCTCTAACCGGAGGACGTCTCGTCACGATGCGCGACGCGGAGAAGACGCGGGAGGTGATCGAGGATGGTGTCGTCGTCGTCAACGGCAACCGCATCGAGAGGGTCGGGGCCGCGACTGACGTCGAGATTCCGAGCGACGCCGTCGTGATCGACGTCTCCGGCAAGACCGTCGTCCCGGGGTTCGTGGACGTCCACGCGCACGAAATGATGGGGAACAGCGAGATCACCCCGGAACAGAACTGGACGCAGTTCTCGAACCTCGCGTTCGGGGTGACAACGATCCACGACCCGTCGAA
>JBFJTV010000347.1:0-3667 GCA_041625075.1 Candidatus Polarisedimenticolaceae bacterium
AGGCGGTGGAAGCGTTCGGGATCGAGGGTATCGAGGCTGACGTTGACTCGTTTGAGTCCTGCCGCTCTGAGGTCCGTGGCGGCGTCGGCCAGCCGCAGGCCGTTGGTCGTCAGCGACAGCTCCTCGATACCGGGGGTTTCCGACAGCATCTCGATGAGCGTCGGAAGGTCGCGGCGGACGAGCGGCTCTCCACCGGTGATCCGAAAACGCCTGATGCCTTGACGCACAAAGACGCGGACAAGACGGAGGATCTCCTCGAAGTGCAGGATCTCGTCGCGGGGAAACCACACGGGGTCTTCGGGCATGCAGTATGCACAACGCAGGTTGCACCGATCGGTGACCGAGATGCGAACGTCGTCGTGCACCCTTCCGAAGCCGTCCCGAAGTCCCATGCGACGTAGTATAGCGAGACGTGACGGCCACGGCGATCCCGCGTAAGTGCTGCGTATAATGGGCACCATGGGTCCAGCAGCGGAGGCGACGTCCATTCCCGCCGACACCCGGCCCGCGTCCATTCGCGGATACGACGGGACCGACACCTGGGTCTCGCTGGCACCGTCGTTTCGCTTCATCGCGGGGTGGACGCTGGGGTGGGCCGGAGTCGGGGCCCTCGTGGCGGGCGCAATCGCTTTTACCGCGGACGACATGGCGCTTGGCCCGACGCTGGTGGTCAGCATTCTGTTTGCCGAGGTGGTCGGCGCCTCCGCGCTGATCTCGGCGCGTGTGATCTTTCCGCTGTTCTCGCAAATGGCCTACGCGCTGCGTTTCGTCCTTCAGATCCTGACCCTGTTTTCGGGAACCGTGCTCGGTTCGGTGGCCGTGGCGAGCATCTACCCGCTATTCAGCCTCGCGCAGATACGCCTCGTTCTGGTCATCGTTCTGGTCAACGCGACGCTCGCGGTGGTCGTCGGGATCGCGCTCCACACCTACTATGCGATGCGACGCCAGATCGAAGCGTCCTACCGCATGCTGCGAGAAAAGGAGGCGTTCGAGCGCGAGTTGGAGATCGCGCGGGAGGTGCAGCGCGAGCTTCTTCCGCGGACGGTTCCCTCGATCCGGGGCCTCGATCTCGCGGGCGCATGCATTCCCGCGACCGGAGTCGGCGGGGATTTCTACGACTTCCTCCCGGTCAACGACGATCGTCTCGGTCTCGTGATCGCCGACGTCTCGGGCAAGGGCATCCCGGCGGCGCTCCTGATGGCCGGTCTGCAGGCTTCCGTGCGGAGTCTCGCCTATTCAGTGGTTCCACCCGCCGAGGTGAACCGCCGGCTCAACGCCATGCTCCTCGAGTCCACCTCGGATGCACGGTACGCGACGTTCTTTTTCGGGATGTACGACGCTCCGACGCGCCGGCTGACCTACTCCAACGCCGGGCACTATCCGCCGCTGCTCGTGACCACCAACGGGGTGAAGCGGCTGTGCGCCGACGGCCCGCCGATCGGAATCCTCGAGGGCTCGAAGTACGGGGAGATGAACCTCGATCTGGCGACCGGCGATCTTCTGGTGTTGTACACGGACGGCATCGTTGAGGCGCCGAACGACAAAGACGTCGAGTTCGGCGAGGAGCATCTCTCCCGGGTCGTTGCCGAGCACCGTGGTGCCGATCTCGACGACGTGATGGCCGCGGTGCTCGATCGGCTGACGGCCTGGACCGAGGGTGTCCCAACCCATGATGACGTCACGCTCGTTTTGGCTCGCGTGAAATGAAAGGTCGCGCGGCGATCTCCCTTCCGCTGCAGGCGCTGGCCTGGGCGGCGGCGGCCTCGGCGGGAGGGGCGGCCGTCGGGCTCGTCGTCAGTGTCTTCCAGGAAGGCGGGATCAAGACACCGCTCGTCGTCATCAGCGTTCTGTTCGGGAACGTCGTGGGGCTGACGGTCTGGCTTTCTTCGGTCGTGCTCTTTCCCAGGCTCAGGACTCTCGCGCCGTGGATGCGGTTTGCGGCGCTGGGACTGGTCCTGACGGCGGGCGCGGCCGTCGGCACCGCTCTGGTTCTGTGGTGGTATCCGTTGTTCATCCTCGGAGACCTGGAGCTCGTCTTGGCCATCGGCGCGGTCAACGTGGTTCTCGCGCTTCTCGTCGGAGGGGTCGCGTACGTTTACGAGGGGCTGCGGTCGCAGCTTGCCGACACCCTCCGCGAGGTCGAGGAGGTGCGTCTGGTCGAGGCGCGTCTCAAGGAGCAGGCCGCTCGCGCCGAGCTCAGGGCGCTGCAGGCGCGGATCAACCCGCACTTCTTCTTCAACACGCTCAACACCATCTCGTCGCTGCTCGAAAACGACCCGGACAAGGCCGAGGAGATCCTGGAGAGCCTGGGCGAGCTCTTTCGTTACACCCTCAAGGCCGCGACCGCGGGGCCCGTTCCGCTCGATGAAGAGTTGCGTTTCATCGAGGTGTATCTCGGGATCGAGCAGGCTCGATTCGGTTCGCGGCTAAGGGTCGTGTGGAGCATCGACGGCGGCGTCCGTCGGGCACCGGTACCGGGTCTTTTGCTCCAACCCCTCGTCGAGAACGCGGTGGGGCACGGTATCGCGCCGGTCCCGGAGGGTGGAACCCTGAGTATCGAGGCGCGGCCCGCGGTCGATGGAATCGTCATCGAGATCGAGGACGATGGCGTCGGCTTCAACGGTGACGGCGACGGGCTGTTCCGCGAGGGGCACGGCCTCGACAACGTCCGCCAACGCATGGATGCGTTGTACGGGGAGAACGCGGCGCTCGAACTGTCTTCCGGTTCCTCGGGTCGAGGGACCCTTGCGCGTGTCTTCGTACCGGTCGCTCCCGCGTCGGTCGCGTCGTGGTGGGAGTCGGTCGAGACGACCGCTTCGGAGATCTGATGCCGGCCATCCGAGTCGTGATCGTCGACGATGAGAAACCGGCACGCGAACGCGTGCGCCGGATGCTCGCCGACCACGAGGAGTTCAAGGTGGTCGGAGAGGCCGGCGACGTCGAGGCGGCGGCCGATCTGATCGACCGTGTGCGCCCGGACCTCTGTTTTCTCGACGTCAAGATGCCGGGTGGCGACGGTTTCGAAGTTCTCGCGCGAATCACCCACCTCCCGCGCGTCATCTTCGTCACGGCCTATGACGACTACGCGGTCCGGGCGTTCGAGGTCAACTCACTCGATTACCTGCTCAAGCCATTCACCAAGAAGCGGTTTGCCGCCGCGCTCGATCGCGTTCGCGAGGCGCTGGCCGAGGGCGCACCGGGGTCCGCGGTCGAGGCCCTGCTCGAGCGAATCCGCCAGGGAGTCCCGGTGGCCGAAGCGCTCCGAACCGATCCGGGCGCCAGCGCCGCCGTGGGTGACGTCGACAGGATTCCGGCGCGCAGGGGTTCGAGGATCGTGCTGCTCGACCCTGGAGAGATCCTGTGCTTCGAGGCCGAGGAGACCCTCGTCTTTGCGCGCACCGCGGATGCCCGTTACATGATCGAGCGCACCCTGACCGATCTCGAACACCGGCTCGGCTCCAAGTTCTTCCGGACTCACCGGAGCTACCTCGTCAATCTCGCGCGGGTGAGCGAGATCCTTCCGGACGAGGCCGGGACGTACCGGGTGGTGTTGCGGGACGAGACGCGGACCGAGATCCCCCTCTCGAGACGTCAGGCGCGCCGACTCCGCGAGAAGATCCCGTGGTGAGGGTTGGAAGCCTCCCGGGACGCGCCGGAAGCCGCGGTC
>JBFJTV010000348.1:0-3656 GCA_041625075.1 Candidatus Polarisedimenticolaceae bacterium
CGGCCGGCTCGCTTTTTCGGGCTCGTCATTACGGGTCGAAAGCGCCTTCATCGCGGCGAAGCCGCCGATGCACAGGGGCGTGACGACGGCCTCGGTGCCACCCGTGATCATCGCGTCCGCGGTGCCCCTCTGGATCATGCGGTACGACTCCCCGATCGCGTGAGCCCCGGTCGCACAGGCCGTGGCCACGGCGAGGTTCGGGCCGCGCGCCCCGAGCAGGATCGACCCATGTCCGGCAGCCATGTTGACGATCATCCCGGGGATGAAGAACGGCGAGATCTTACGCGGACCCTTCTCGAGCAGATCGCGATGCGTGCTTTCGAGCAGCGGGAGGCCCCCGATCCCGGTTCCGATGTAGACGCCGACGCGCGCGGCGTTACCATCGTCGATGGTGAGATCGGCGTCCTTGACGGCTTCGTTCGTCGCCGCGACGGCGTAGTGCACGAAGACGTCCATCTTGCGGGCGTCCTTCTTCACCATGTGGCCCAGCACGTCGAACCCGCGGACTTCCCCCGCAATCCGACACGCGAACCCGCTCGCGTCGAATTTGGTGATGGGGCCGATCCCGCTCTGACCGGCGAGCAGCTTCTCCCACGAGGAGGCCACATCCAGTCCCAAAGGCGAGATAAGACCGATGCCCGTTATGACCACACGTCGGTTCACGAAAGCCTCGCCAGAAGCCTCGGGGGCCTGTCGACGTCCGAGTTGGATTCGTCGCGGGTCGGAGTCAGGACTTGGCGTTGGTGGAGATGTACTCGATGGCCTGCTGTACGGTGGTGATCTTCTCGGCGTCTTCGTCGCTGATTTCCAGGCCGAATTCTTCCTCGAGGGCCATCACCAACTCCACCACGTCGAGGGAGTCAGCACCAAGATCGTCCACGAAAGACGCGCCAGCCTTGACCTCGTCCTCGTCGACACCCAACTGCTCGACGATGATGTGTTTGACCTTCTCTTCGACCGAAGCCATCGCAACCCCTCCGTGTCCGTCGTCGCCTCACCTGCGGGCGACGCCCGGCGATTCTACATGAACATCCCGCCGTTGACGTCCAGCGTCGTTCCCGTGATGTAGTCCGCGCCGTCTCCCAGCAGGAACAGGACCGCCGACGCCACGTTGGCGGGGGTCCCGAGTCGTTTCAGTGGAACTTGCTCCAGAAGCACGGTCCGCGCGTCGTCGCTGAGCGCCCGGGTCATGTCCGTGTCAATGAATCCGGGTGCGACGCAGTTGATCGTGACGTTTCTCGACGCCAGCTCGCGGGCCAGGCTTCTCGTCATCCCCTCGACCCCGGCCTTGGCCGCCGCGTAGTTGGCTTGACCGGGGTTGCCGGCGCGACCCACGACGGACGTCACGTTGACGATCCGTCCGTATCGCGCCTTGACCATCGACGGGACCAGCGCACGACACATGCGGTAGATTCCGGTGAGGTCCGTGTCGATCACCGCGTCCCAATCGGACTGCTTCATTCGGAGCAGCAGGTTATCTCGAACGATCCCTGCGTTGTTCACAAGAAGCGGGATTGTAGCATAGTCGCCGAGCAAGGCCTTGATGGTCGTCTTGACCCCTTCGTCATCCGAAATGTCCAGCCTGACGGCTTTGGCGCGACCCCCTTCGCGAATGATCTCGTCGGCCGCCGCCTGGGCGCCCTCGATCCCTCGCGCCGCCACGATGACCTCGGCACCGGCGCGGGCGAGCGCGAGACCGATCTCCTTGCCGATCCCGCGTGAGCCACCGGTGACCAGCGCTGCCCTGCCGTCGAACGAGGAGCTCAAGTCGGTTCCCCCAGCGCTTCGGCGACCTTGGCGACGCCCTCGGGGTCGGAGACCGCGAACGTCTTGAGCGAGCGGTCCATCCGTCGAGCCAGGCCCGAGAGCACCCTGCCGGGACCGATCTCTACCATCGTGTCCACACCCGAGGCGGCCATCGCGAGGGCGAGCTCGTGCCACCGCACCGGCGATGCCACCTGCCGCACCAGCGCGTCGCGGGCGGCGCCGTCAGACCTGACGGGCGCGGCATCGACGTTGACGAACACCGGAAGCTCGGGATCCGAGAAAGGCATCTTCTCCAGAACCGGAGCGAGCTTGTCGGCTGCGGGCTTCATCAAAGCGCAATGAAACGGTGCGCTGACTGCGAGCGGGATCGCGCGCTTGGCGCCGCGAGCGCTCGCGGCCTCGACCGCGCGGTGAACGGCGGTCGCGTGACCGGCGATGACGATCTGCTCGGGGGCGTTGAGGTTCGCCGGGCTGAGGACCTCGTCCTCCGCGCACTCGCGACAGATTCCCTCGACCTGTTCCGTGTCGAGCCCGATGATCGCCGCCATCGCGCCTTCGCCGAC
The DNA here is from genome assembly GCA_041625075.1 of Candidatus Polarisedimenticolaceae bacterium. Classification (GTDB taxonomy): domain Bacteria; phylum Acidobacteriota; class Polarisedimenticolia; order Polarisedimenticolales; family Polarisedimenticolaceae; genus JBFJTV01. Next base: position 2,331 of record JBFJTV010000348.1, read on the forward strand.
CGGGACCGCTTCCTGCATGAAGCGACCCCGCGCGCGCACGGCGCGGACCGCGTCCTCGAACTCGAACGTACCTGCGGCCACGTGGGCCGAATACTCGCCGAGACTGTGCCCCGCCGCCGCCTCGCAGGAGACGCCACGTGCCTGCAACGCGCGGAGCGCGGCGATCGAGACGGTCAGGATCGCCGGCTGCGTGGTTTCGGTCAGGGCCAGCTCTTCCTCGCTTCCCTCGAAGCAGGTCCCGGAGAGGTCGGTCCCCAACGCCTCGTCGGCACGGTCGAAGACCTCGCGACTCTCCGTAAAGGCCTCGGCCAACGCCTTGCCCATCCCCGGTTGCTGCGCCCCCTGTCCGGGGAAGATGAAGGCGACCCGACTCACCAGCGGACCACCGACGCCGCCCAGGTCAGACCCGCGCCGAAGGCGGCCATCAGGACGACGTCCCCTTCCTTGATCTTGCCGTCGCGAACGACCTCGTCGAGAGCGATGGGGATCGACGCGGCGGATGTGTTCCCGTAGCGATCGATGTTGATGTAGCAGCGCTCATCATTGATCCCGAGTCGGTTCCCGACAGCTTCGATGATCCGCTGGTTCGCCTGATGCGGGATGAACCAGTTGACGTCGTCGGTCGTGAGCTCGGCGGCATCGAGGACCTCGCGGCAAACCTCTTCGATCGAGCGGACCGCCATCTTGAAGGTCTCGTTACCCCGCATCCGGATGTAGTGGAGCCCTTCCTTGAGTGTGTCCTCGCTCGGTGGCCTGGCGGCCCCGCCCCCCGGAAGACAGATGTAGTCCGCCAGCCGCCCGTCGGTGTGCATGGCCGAGGAGAGCACGCCACGTGGCGCTTCTCCCTGGCTCATCACAACGGCGCCAGCCCCGTCGGCGAACAACACGCAGGTCGTGCGATCGGTCCAGTCGATGAACTTGGTCAAGAGCTCTGCCCCGATGACCAGGGCGTTGCGGCAACGATCGGTGAGGACGAACTGCTTTGCGACGGACTGCGCGTAGATGAACCCGGAGCATCCCGCCTGCATGTCGAAGGCCGTCGCGTTGCGGCACCCGAGATCCTGCTGGATGATGCACGACGTCGCCGGGATCGGCATGTCCGGGGTGACGGTGGCGAGAACGATCAGGCCGACGTCCTCGGGCTCGACTTCCGCGGCCTCGAGCGCCTGTCGTGCGGCCTCGATAGCGAACTGCGAGAGCGTCTCGTCGGGAGCCGCCACGCGACGCTCGCGGATGCCCGTTCGCGTCACGATCCACTCGTCGCTGGTGTCCACCAGCTCTTCCAGATCGTGATTGGTCACGACGCGGGACGGGACGCTCCTCCCC
>JBFJTV010000349.1:0-3624 GCA_041625075.1 Candidatus Polarisedimenticolaceae bacterium
TGAGATCCTCCCGCGTACGGCCGGCTCGCCGGAGCCGGGGCCGAAAGAGATTTGCGTTGGGTCAGAGTGGGGTGGGGTCTACGGAGAGGGGGGGATTCGAACCCCCGATAGGGCTATAAACCCTATAACGGTTTAGCAAACCGCCGCCTTCAGCCACTCGGCCACCTCTCCCAGCCGACGGATCGGGAGCGAGTAGGATCGGCGAGTCCTCGCCGGCAAGCCACGCCCGTCCGGGAGCCGAAACGTATGGTGGTCCGAAAGAGGGGTCAACCGACGACGATCGACTTGCGACGGGTGCTAGGTTTATCGACTAGCGAGAGCGGTTGACGGAGTCTGCGATGCCACAGCGATCGGGTGTCGAACACGGTGGATCGGGCGAGAGACCGGCGAATCGGTCTGCTCCGGCGTCTTCCGCTCGGAAGGTGGAGGTGGGTGGTAGGGGCCTCGACTTCATCCGCGCAATCGTCACCGAGGACGTTCAGAACCGAAAACACGGCGGCAAGGTACTCACCCGGTTTCCGCCGGAGCCCAACGGGCATCTGCATATCGGTCACGCGAAATCGATCTGCCTGAATTTCGGCGTCGCCGAGGAGTTCGGTGGGCTCTGCAACCTCCGCTTCGACGATACGAACCCCCTCACGGAGGACATGCGATACGTCGAAGCAATCCAGGAGGACGTCCGCTGGCTCGGTTTCGATTGGGACGATCGCCTGTTCTTCGCCTCGGACTATTTCGAACAGCTCTACGAGTACGCCGTCGTCCTCATCGAGCGCGGGAAGGCCTACGTCGACAGCCAGGGGGAGGAGGCCATTCGGGAAAACCGTGGCACGGTAACGGAGCCGGGACGCAACAGTCCGTACCGCGACCGCTCCAGAGAGGAGAATCTCGACCTCTTCACCCGCATGCGAGCCGGGGACTTCCCCGACGGCGCCCATGTGCTGCGTGCCAAGATCGACATGGCACACCCGAATATGTTGATGCGGGATCCGCTCCTCTTTCGCATACGGCATGCCCGCCACTATCGGCGTGGGGATGCCTGGTGCATCTACCCGCTCTACGATTTCACCCACTGTCTCTCGGACTCCCTCGAGGGGATCACACACTCCCTCTGTACGCTCGAGTTCAAAGACAATCGCGAGCTGTACGACTGGGTCCTGGACGAAACGCAAGTGGAGTGTCACCCACAGCAGATCGAGTTCGCCCGCCTCAACCTCGATTACACGGTGTTGAGCAAGCGTAAGCTCGTGGAGCTCGTAAGGGGCCGTCACGTGTCGGGCTGGGACGATCCGCGGATGCCGACGATCGCCGGGTTGCGGCGGCGAGGGGTCACACCCGAAGCGATCCGCAAGTTCGCGGATCTCATCGGAGTCGCAAAAGTCGATAGTCGCGTGGACTTGGAGAAGCTGGAGTATTGCATTCGTGACGACCTCAACCCGCGCGTTCCACGTGTCCTGTGCGTGCTTCGGCCCCTCAAGGTCGTCATCGACAATTATCCAGAGGGTGAGTACGAAGAGCTCGACGCCCCATACTATCCACGGGACGTGGCGAAGGAGGGATCGCGGCGCGTGCCGTTCTCACGGGTGCTGTACATCGAGCGGGACGACTTTCGCGAGGATCCACCCAAGGGGTTCTTTCGCCTCGCCCCGGGACGGGAAGTGCGACTGCGCTACGCCTATTTCGTCAAGTGCGTGAACGTCGTGAAAGATCCCCACACAGGAGCGGTCGTCGAGGTGCACTGCACATACGACCCCGCCACAAAGGGGGGCGATGCGCCTGACGGCCGTAAGGTGAAGGGAACGCTACATTGGGTTTCGGCCGCCCACGCCCTTCACTGTGAAGTGAGGCTCTACGATCGCCTCTTCCTGAACCCCGACCCGGATGACGTAGAGGAAGGTCGGCAGTTCACGGAGTTCCTGAATCCCGATTCGCTGATCCGTCTCACCAGCAGTCGGGTCGAACCGAGCGTGGTCAATGATTCGCCTGGGACGCGATATCAATTCGAGCGGCAGGGATACTTTTGCAGCGACGTGGTGGATTCGGCACCGGCCCACCTGGTGTTCAATCGCACGGTGACGCTGCGGGACACGTGGGCGAAGGTCCAGGCGAAACAGGGGGGCGACGTGGTGGGACGCGAGCGTCGCAAAGCGCGAGCTGCTGTCGATGCGCCGAAGCCTCGTGCGGCCACGACCGGAGACGGAGGAGACCGCGCTTCCATTCCCCCTCGACCCGAGATCGGCGTCGACCTGGACACGCTTGGTCTCTCCGCCGAGCAAGTGGGAATCCTGGCCAGCGATCCCGCGATGGCGAGGATCTTCGAAGAGGCGCTTCGCACCCACGGTGATCCGAGGGCGGTGGCCGGCTGGGTGACCAACGAGCTGGTACGCGAGTCGCGAGGCCAGCCGGTGGACAGCCTCCCAATCACCGGCGCGACCGTTGGAGCGCTGGTTGGGTTGGTCGAGAGCGGGACGCTCTCGCGTCCCGCGGCGAAGCGCGTGCTTGCCGAATTGGTCGAGTCCGGTGGTGATCCGCGCGAGATCGTGCAGCGCGATGGTCTCGAACAGGTGAGTGATGTGAAGGCTCTCGAGCCGATCGTGCAGCGGGTGCTGGATTCCAATTCTCAGAAGGTCAGCGCGTACCGCTCGGGCAGAGCGGGCCTCTTGGGCTTCTTCGTCGGGCAGGTGATGCGGGAGACGGGAGGGAAGGCCAACCCGGAGGTCGTGAGCGAGCTGTTGCGCAAGGCGCTGTCGTAAATGGCGCCGAGGCCCATCAGCTTAGTTGATTTGACGTGCTGCAACCCAGAGGTCTAAACAGCCGCAGCAATTGCCTTGCCGAGATTTTGGGTAGTCGCTCTACCGCCCATGTCCGGCGTCAGCTGTGCACTTTCGCGCAGCGTGTTTTCGATCGCCGTCATGATGCTGTCGTGAGCTTCTCCAAAACCCAGATGCCGCAGCATCATTGCACCGGCCCAGATCGTGCCGATCGGATTGGCGACGCCCTGACCGGCGATATCGGGCGCTGAGCCATGGACGGGTTCGAACATCGAGGGATGCTCTTTTGCTGGATTGAGGTTAGCTGAAGGTGCAATTGCGATGGTACCGGTGCAGGCCGGCCCGAGATCCGACAGAATATCGCCGAACAGATTACTGCCGACAACCACGTCGAAATGGTCTGGCATGCGCACAAAGTTCGCTGCGAGAATGTCGATGTGATACTGATCGACCTCGACATCGGGATAGTCTTTTGCCATCTCGGCAACGCGTGAATCCCAATAGGGCATCGTATGCACGATGCCATTGGACTTGGTCGCCGAGGTCAGGTGTTTTGCTGCTCGGCTTTGCGCTAAATCGAACGCGTACCTGAGGACCCGATCGACGCCACAGCGGGTGAACACGCTCTGTTGTGTCACGACTTCCTGATCTGTGCCCTCGTTCGCGATGCCGCCGATGTTCGAATACTCGCCCTCGACGTTTTCGCGAACGACGTAGAAGTCGATGTCACCGGGTTTGCGGCCCACGAGTGGGCAGGGCACGCCTTCGAACAGCCGCACGGGGCGCAGATTGATGTGCTGATCGAATTCGCGACGGATCGGTATCAACAGTCCCCACAACGAGATGTGATCCGGCA
>JBFJTV010000350.1:0-3618 GCA_041625075.1 Candidatus Polarisedimenticolaceae bacterium
GCTCGGCGATGCGTTCGTGCGTCATCGTCCGGACGGCTTCGTCGAGGCGGTAACGGGCGAGAAGGATGCCTCCGCAGCTGCAAAGACCCTGACTCGTCCGGATGTCCGAGGCCCGGTGACACCGCGAGCATTCCAGCCACTCGAGGGTCGAGGCCGGTCCCGTCGTAGACTGCATCACTCCTCCATCGTCGGATTATGGTATCGCGCTCGTCCGGCTTTTCTCGATTCCCAAAACGCAAGCACGTTCCCGTCGCGGACGACTCCTTCGCCTTCTTCGAATTCTCGATCTCGGTAACTCAAAAACGTCGTCATTCCGGCGTTTTATGGTGGGTGCGGGCACTCGCCGCAGCGTACATTCTGCGAGGACCCGAGGGCCTTTCCCCGTGCGTACTTCCATCATCGAGCGTGCCCTGATCGGGATCGTCTTCCTCGCGGCGGCGGGTGTGACGCAAGCGTCGGTGGCGACCTATGTGAGCCCGGAGCAACTCTCGGCGAGATCACCGGTGATCGTCGAGGGCGTGGTCGTCCGCATTGCCTCGGGTTACGACCCCGAGGGCGGCACCCTCGCGACCTACGTCACCATCGCCGTCGAGACCGTCCACCGCGGTCCGGACGATCTCGACGAGGTCGTGGTCCGCGAGCCGGGCGGGCGGCACGGTGACACCGTGCACGTGATCGACGCCGTCCCCGTCTACCGCCTGGGAGAGCGTGTCTTCGTCTTTCTCGAACCGGGACGGGACGGCGTGCTCCGAACCACGGGGATGTTTTTCGGAAAGTTCTCGATCGCGCCGCTTCCAAGCGGGCTCACGGGAGCCCTTCGTGACCTCTCGGCCCGGGGCACGGTCCCCGGCGGAAGCGCGGTCGCACATCCCGAGCCGTTCCTGCTGTCGGAGCTCGCCTCGGTCGCGCTCACCGTGCCCTTCAGGCCTTCGATCCCGGAGATGACGATCCGGCGCGGGGCTGCCCCGGTCGCGCGCCGGTTCTCCCCGGGTCACCCGAAGAGCTGGGAGGCGCGTCCACCCGGGTGGGACCGGCTGTTGTGGGACGACGTCCGGGAGCGCCCGGCTGCACAAACCCCGTCTTCGTCTTCGTCTCCCGACAGCGTCGATCCCCAGGGCGGCTACGTCACCTTCGACGCGGGCGCCGTCGCGAGCTTCACGGTGTTGTCGCCGTCCTCACCCGCACGATGGCACCAGGCGGACAGCTCGACCGCGATCGTCGTGAACGTCGAGCGCGCCCGCGATCCCCTCGGCGACGCGACGGCGTCTGTGTGGCAGATCCAACGCGCGATGGAGGCGTGGTCCGACGTCCCGGAATCCCGGCTCGCGCTCGTGATGGGTGACGACGACGCGCAATTCACCGCGAACAACTCGCGGAGCCCGGTCGAGGCCAAACCACCGCTCAATATCGTCCTGTTCGGCGATCCGTACGACGACATCTCCGACCCCAGCGGCTGCAGCGGGGTGCTTGCGGTCGCAGGCTACTGGAGATCGTGGACACCGGCCAAGACGGTCAACGGTGTGACCTTCTACCCCGCCACGCGTCTGTACACGATCTTCAACAATGACTTCGAATGCTGGCTGGGAAACCCGGAGACCCTTGCCGAGGTCGCGACCCACGAGCTGGGTCACGGCGTGGGCTTCGGCCATTCCGCGGTCAGCGACGCAATCATGCGATCGTACGCTTACGGCGCGCGTGGCCCGCGGCTCGGTGCTGACGACCTCGACGGCGCGCACTGCCATTACCCGCACGATCTGGACGTCGTCGCGCCGGATGGTGGGGAGAACTGGGCGATCGGGGCGCACCACGAAATCCTCTGGTCGACGACCCCCGAGACCGGCGACGACCCCGGGACCGTGACGATCGAGCTCTCGATCGATGACGGCCAGAGCTGGTCCATCGTTGCCGGGGAGGCGATCAACGACGGGACCTATACGTGGACCGTTCCGGCGAGCGCGAGCGATCGTGCCAGGATCCGGGTCCGGCGTCCGAATCGGATCGCGCCCACGCCGTCCCCGTATCCGGCATCCTGTTCGGCCGCCATCTCGGAAGCGACGTTCGCGATCGGAGCGCCGCTCGCGGGAAGCGTGCCCGACGGCTCCTCGGGCGTGCCCCTGACCGTCGAGCGCGACGGCGACGGTGGGATCTTGCTCACCTGGGGAGCCTCCTGCTCCAACGAGGCGCAGGACTACGCGGTCTACGAGGGCTCACTCGACGCCCTGCGGGCGGGGGTGTGGGACCACATGCCGGTGTCGTGCTCGGGGGGGACCGATCTCAGCGAGTCGATCACCCCGCGCGGCGGCGCACGGTACTACCTGATTGCCGCGGTCGCCGGAGCGGCCGAGGGAGCGCTGGGCGTGACCTCGGGCGGCGACGAGCGTCCGGCCGCGGCCCTCGCGTGCCGTGCGCGCGAGACGACATCGTGCGATCTCTCGGGATCAGGAGAAGGTAACACGGGCGAATCGCCTTTTCCCCACCTTGATCATCCGTGACTCCCCCGCGCGCGCCTCGATCTCGCGGGTGTCGGCGGCCATTCTTCTCTCATCGATACTGACCGCACCCTGACGGATCAGCCGCGTGGCCTCGCCGTTCGACGACGCCAGCTTCAACCGCACCAGCAGCTTCGCGAGCGGCACCCGGCCATCGCCGGCGGGGACCTTGTGCTCGGAGATCTCGTCGGGGGTCTTCCCCTGCTTGAAGATCCGCTCGAACTCCTGACCCGCCTCGCGTGCGGCGTTCTCGTCGTGGAAGTCAGTCACGATCCGCATCGCGAGGCCTTCTTTCGCCTTCTTCGGGTGCAGCTTCCCGTTCTTGACGAGCTGTTTCATCTGCTTGATGCCGTCGAGAGAAATGTCGGTGACCAGCTCGTAGTAGCGCCACATGAGATCGTCGCTGATCGACATCACCTTGCCGAAGATCTCCTTGGGAGGTTCGGTGATACCGATGTAGTTGCCGAGCGACTTCGACATCTTTTCGACGCCGTCGAGCCCTTCGAGCAGCGGCGTCGTGAGCACGACCTGCGGGTCCTGCCCGTATCCGGGCATGATGTCGCGACCGACGTTGAGATTGAACAGCTGGTCGGTTCCCCCCAGCTCGGCGTCGGCCTCGAGCGCCACCGAGTCGTAAGCCTGCGCCAGCGGGTAGAGGAACTCGTGGATCGAGATCGTTTGACCGGACTCGTAACGCTTCTTGAAATCGTTGCGCTCGAGCATCCGCGCGACGTTGTACTTGGCCGCCAGCCGGACGATGTCCTCGGAACCGAGCTTTCCGAGCCACTCGCTGTTGAAACGGATCTCGGTCTTGTCGCCGTCAAGGACCTTGTTGCACTGCCTCTTGTAGCTCTCGGCGTTGGCGGCGATCTCCTCGGCGGACAGCGGCGGACGCGTCTTCGAGCGACCGGTGGGATCCCCGATCATCCCGGTGAAATCACCGATCAGGAAGATCACGCGGTGACCGAGGTCCTGGAAGTGTCGCATCTTGCGGAGCAGGACGGTGTGACCGAGATGGATGTCGGGAGCCGTCGGGTCGAACCCGACCTTGACCGTCAGCGGCTTGCCGGTCTTGATCGATCGCTCGAGCTTTCCTCGAAGCTCGCTCTCGGTCACGATATCGACCGCC
>JBFJTV010000351.1:0-3601 GCA_041625075.1 Candidatus Polarisedimenticolaceae bacterium
CTGTCCAGCGTGGATGCCGACACCGAGCGTGCGATCCTCGACTCGTTCAACGAGCTGATGGGGGGACGCACCAGCATCCTGATCTCCCACCGCCCTTCCACGCTCGCCGAGATGGACCGCATCATCGTTCTCGACGAGGGGCACGTCGTCGAGGACGGCACCCACGACGATCTCATCGCCAGGGGGGGGCTCTACGCCAGACTCTTCAAACGCCATCTTCTCGAGCAAAGGCTGGATACGCAGTGAGCCCGCGACCTACCCGAGCGGTCGGACACCACGAGGACGAGGTCCTCGGGAAGGCGTACGACGCACGGCTCGTGCGACGGCTGTGGCGGTACGTCCATCCGTATCGCGGTCTCGTTGCCCTCTCCGTGACGCTTCTTCTCTCGGTCAGCGCCGCCCAGCTCGTCCAGCCCTATCTGATGAAGGTCGCGATCGACGACCACATCGGAACGGGGACGCTCCAAGGTCTCGCCAAAATCGCGGCGCTCTTCCTCGCGGCCCTCATCGCCGAGTTCGTGCTGCGGTTCGCGCAGCTGTACGTGCTCGAAAAAACCGGACAGAACATCGTGCTCGATCTCCGGATGCACGTCTTCTCCCATCTGCAGCGGCTGTCGTCGTCGTTTTTCGACCGCAACCCCGTGGGCCGGTTGATGACCCGCGTCACGACCGACGTCGAATCGCTCAACGAGGCCTTTACCTCCGGCCTCGTCCTGATCCTCGCCGATCTCGTCAAGCTCGTTGCGATCGTCGCGATCCTGCTGTGGATGGACTGGCGTCTGGCGCTCGTGACCTTCGCGATCCTCCCTCCGATGTTACTGCTGTCGTGGATGTTCCGGTCCCGGATCCGGGGCGCGTATCGCCGGGTGCGGACGATGGTCGCACGTCTCAACGCCTTCCTTCAAGAGAACGTCTCCGGGATGCGGATCATCCAGCTGTTCGTGCGCGAGCGGGCGAACCGCCAGGAGTTCACCGAGCTGAACCGCAAGCACCGCGATGCCGATCTCGAGGCAGTCCGGTACGATTCGTTCTTTTCAGCTCTGACCGAGATGATGGGCTCCGTCGCGCTGGCGGCCATCGTCTGGGCGGGCGGTCACAGGATTCTGGAGGGCGGGATCACGTTCGGCGTCCTGGTGGCGTTTATCCAGTACGCCGGCAAGTTCTTCCAGCCGGTTCAGGAGCTTTCGCAGCGCTACGCCGTGATGCAGGCCGCGATGGCGTCCTCCGAGCGAATCTTCACGCTGATCGACACCGAGCCGGAGATCGTCTCGCCGCCCGCGCCGGTGGCCATGAAGCGGCGTCTCCGCGGGGAGATCGTCTTCGACAACGTCACCTTCGGGTACAACCCGAACGAGCCGGTGCTCCACAGCGTGAGCTTTGCCGTTGCGCCCGGCGAGCAGGTCGCGGTCGTGGGATGGACGGGGTCGGGGAAATCGACGCTCATCCGCCTTCTCGTTCGGCTGTACGACGTCTGGGAGGGTCGCATCACCATCGACGGTGTCGACGTTCGCGACTACGACCTCGGCGATCTCCGGCGCGCGGTGGGCGTCGTACTGCAGGACCACTTCCTGTTTGCCGACACCGTCGAGACCAACATCTCGCTTGGAGATCCCGGGATCGACCGCGACAGGGTGCGTCGGGCGGCGGCCTCGGTTCGCGCCGACCGCTTCATCGATCGACTGCCCTCCGGCTACGGCGAGCAGGTCCGCGAGCGGGGATCGAATTTCTCGGTCGGCGAGAAGCAGCTACTGTCGTTCGCCCGAGCCCTTGCGTTTGACCCCGCGGTCCTGATCATGGACGAGGCGACTTCATCTGTCGACCCCGAGACAGAAACTCACATCCAGCGGGCGCTCGATGCGCTGTTGCGTGATCGGACCTCGGTCATCATCGCCCACCGGCTCGCGACCGTTCGCGGCGCCGACCGTATCCTCGTGCTCCACCACGGGAAGCTGCTGGAAGAGGGGACCCACGACGAGCTCGTTCGCTTCGACGGTGGAGTCTATCGGACGTTGTACACGCTTCAGACCGCGGGAGGTTGAGCGATGTCACTCGTCGTCGCCCTTCGAAAAATCGAGCGCCGCCGAGTTGATGCAATACCTCTGACCGGTCGGTCGCGGGCCGTCCGGAAAAACATGTCCCAGATGCGCGTCACAGCAGCTGCACAGCACCTCCGTGCGACGCATCCCGTGGCTGTCGTCGGATTCGGTGGCGACCCGTCCCTCGGCGCGCGGCGCGTAGAAGCTCGGCCACCCCGTGCCGGAGTCGAACTTCGTCGACGAGTCGAACAGCTCCTGACCACAGGCCACGCAGCGGTAAACTCCGGGTTCCTTGTGGTCGTGGTACTTTCCGCTAAACGCCGGCTCGGTGCCCTTTTCCCGCGTGACGTGGTACTGCTCGGGGGTCAAGTCCTTCCGCCACTCGGCTTCGCTCTTGTTGACCTTTGTCATGGGTCGGCCTCCTCTCTTGCAGCCCGATAGTCTAACGCGGACCGCCGGTGGCGGGATGGTCTGGGCGATTCTGCTGGGCGTGGCGGTCGGCACGTTCTACGCCGTCGCCCCTCCGCCGACGGCCTTTGGCTACGACGACGAGATGCTCGTCGTCGACGAGCTTCGTCCTCGGTCTGTTTCCGATCTGTCGCGGGCGTTTACCCAACCCCACTACGGCCGTCTTCCGTACTATCGGCCCGTCGTCCGTGTTACCTACCTCGCGCAAAAGGGGATAAGCGGGGACTCCCCCGCCGCTTTCCGGTTGGTGAACGCCGTGCTGGCGGGTCTGCTCGTTCCGCTCGCATACCTTCTGCTTCGCCAACCGATCTTCAGTATCCGACACCAACCGGCGTTGATCGCGGCGGTGCTCTTTACGGTGCACCCGGTGGCCTCGTCATGTGTCCTTCCCATCGCCGGGCGGGACACTCTGCTTCCCAGTGCACTGGTCCTGCTCTGTGTCTACGCGTGGCTGCGCGACGGGCGTTGGTGGCGCGTTGTCGCCACGATCGCGCTTGCGGCGGCATTGTTCGGCAAGGAGCAGGCCGTGATCACGCCGGCACTTCTCGTTCTCGTGGACGTGCTGTGGCCCGGCCCCATGCGACGATCGATCGGCGGGTGGATCGCGCGCTACGCGGGCATCGCCTCGGTGATGGTCTTCTACGGAGCCATGCGGGCGCTCGTCCTGAGCGGTCCTCCTATAGAGCCGGCGGTGTTCTCCCACCCCGGCGTTCCCCTGCTGTCGCTGGTCTTTGCCGTCCAGACACTCGTCGCTCCGCGTGTCGGGCTGTTCTACGAGCCGCCGTGGCCCGAATGGTTCTCGGCGCTCCGGTCGCTCGCCGCGGCCGCGGTGATCGCCCTGCTGGCGGTCGGTGTCCATCGTCGGCGCGCGACGTGCGCTCGACCGGCGCTATTCTGGACGGGATGGATCGCGCTGACGCTGCTGCCGACAGCGAACCTGGTGGTCCAGGAGACCCGGTTCGACGAGCGCTACCTTCTGTTGCCCTCGCTGGGGCTGTTCGCTCTCGCCGCGACGGTGGCATCCGCGTGGCCCGGGCGCCACAAGTTTGCCGCGATCGCCGCGAGTGTCGGGGTGCTCGCGATCGTCGCGCTGGCGC
>JBFJTV010000352.1:0-3583 GCA_041625075.1 Candidatus Polarisedimenticolaceae bacterium
ATCTTGCCGTCGTTCACGATCGGCACGTGATGAAGTCGGAAGCGCCACATGACCTTGCACAGCTCCGCCACGGGAGTCTCCTCAGCGGCCGAGACGGCCGGCGAGGTCATGACATCCCGGACTCGAGGGAAATCGCGCTCCGAGGCCGAGCTGACGAGGCCGAGGCTCCCTATCAGGACGTCTGCCTGCGTCACGAAACCCACGAGCTCGCCGTCCGGAGAGATGACTGGAGCGCCGTGAACGTGCGCTTGCTGAAGACGCTGCGAGACTTCCTCGAGCGCATCGTCCTCGCCCACGGCAAGGACTTCGATCTCCATCAAGTCTCGTGCGACCATGTGGCCCTCACGAAGGGTTGTAACACCCCTCATTTTCCCAAAGCATACGCGCCGGGCGGATCCGCAGCAACACGAATACTCACAAGTTCTTCGGTTTACCTGCCCGCACACGGCTGCTATAGTGAGGGACCGGTCCCGGACCGCAATACAACATGCTCAAGCGACTACGGAACTTGATCGGTCGTCGCGGCGCGGCCTCCCCCACCAACACCGCGACCACGGACACGCAGACAGATGACCCGGTCCTTTCCGGTGAGCGCCCGGCTGTTCACCACGGCCCGAACGTCGTTCACAACCCGATCCCGATCGCCGATATCGACCCGGACGCCGTCAAGATCCTCCGGCGGCTGACCCGGTTCAACCACACCGCGTATCTCGTCGGCGGTTGCGTTCGCGATCTGCTCCTCGAACGAAAGCCCAAGGATTTTGACATCGGGACGACCGCCACGCCGCGACAGGTCAAGCGGCTGTTTAGCAACTGCCGGATCATCGGAAAGCGGTTTCGTCTCGCTCACATCTATTTCCAGAACGGCAAGATCCTCGAGGTCGCGACATTCCGGGCCCGCAACATCGACGAGGAGGGCGACGCGGCCGCCGGCGACCAGGATCTGTTGATTCGCGACGACAACATCTTCGGAACACCGGAAGAGGACGCGATACGACGCGACTTCACCATCAATCAGCTGTTCTACGACGTCAATCAGGGCAACGTCCTGGACCACGCCGACGGTCTCGGCGATCTGCGAAAACGTCTCGTTCGGATGATCGGGGACCCCGAGATCCGGTTTCGGGAAGATCCGATTCGGATCCTGCGCGCCATCCGATTCGCGGCGAGGCTGGACTTCTCGATCGAAACGGAGACGCTTGCCGCCCTCGAGAAGACCCGCAACCTGATCCCCAAAGCGGCCGCGCCCCGGATCATGGAGGAGATCAACCGGTTCTGTCGCGGCGGCGCGGCGGCCGAGAGCTTTCGCCGTCTTCGCGACACCGGGGTCTTCGAGGTCATCCTCCCCGAGTTCGCTGAGGGGTACGAGGAGGATCCCGCGGCGTGGAAGTTCCTTCTTCTGCTCCTCGAGTCGATGGACCGGCGGACCGCCGCGGGTCAGGTCGTCGGGACCGGAGAGATCCTGGCGGTTCTGGTGTTGCCGCTGTTGTCTCGACGCATCGGCTGGAAAGACGACGGCGTCGTTCAGAAACGGGACGGCGTCAGCGTTCGCGATCTGGCCGATGAGATCCTCCGGCCGATGGCGTTGCGTTTGCGGATGCCGCGCCGGGACCAGGAGACCTGCCGGCAAATGCTCATGACGCTGCACCGGATGGTACCGGCACGCCGGCTTCGGCGTGCGACCCGTGAATCGATTCTGCGCCGTCCCGTCACGCCGTCGTGTCTGTGGGTTCTCGAGACCGTCGCGCAGCGCGCCGGTGGAGACTTCTCTTCGGCTTTCGACACCTGGCGGGCGGCGGGCGTCGACTCGGCCCCCGCGCCACGGCGCCCGGGCGAGAAGCCGGCCGACCGCCGAACCGAACCGGGAACGGGGTCGTCGCGCCGGCGGCGGCGGCGATCGCCCCGGCAACGCCGAGACCGCGAACGCGATTCGTCGACGCCGCCTCGCAAGGACGACATGCCTCCACCCTGGGACGACGGCTATTTCTTCGCCGCGCTCCCCACCGTCCCCGAGCTCTCGGGTGAGGACGACTCCCGCGATCGGTACGGCGCAAAGCCCGAGGCGAGCGCGAAGGCCTCCGAAAATACCCCGGCAAACGACGGAGATGAACAGCCTCGACCGCGCAAGAGACGGCGACGTCGGCGAAAAAGCCGTTCACGCCGCGAAGGGGGCGGCACATCCGGCGCCGGCGAGCCTGCGGCCTCCTGATTCTCTCGACAGCTACCGGAACTGGCGGGAGAAAGACTCGACCGACAGCGGCTGACCGGTCGCCTGCGCCACGAGATCGGGCCACCGCAGCGACGCCCCGCAAGAAAAGACCCTTTCCGTTAGAAACGAACCGACGCGCTCCTGCCCGACGAGCGAGCCCTCGTCGCCGTCTCGCAGATCGAGATGGTCGAGGAGGCTGTCGTAAAGCTGCGAGGCCAGCATCTCGCCGAGCACGTAGTTGTGGTAGTAGACGGGGGTCGAGACGATGTGGATCTTGGCAGCCCAGTCCTCGCCCCGGTGCCCCTCCGGGTGCGAAACCCCCTGGTAGCGCTCGACCAGCCGCCACCACAGCGCGTCGAGATCGGCCTCGGGGTTTTCGTACAGCGCGCGCTCGAAGCGGACCATCACCTGGCACCACCTCGCGAAGACGAGCTGGCGGTTGACCTGGAGATCGCGCATCGTTTTGTAACGATCGCCGTCGATCCCGTCGCCCTCGAGCTCCATGCGCGTGATCCACGCGGGCGAGTACGGCAAACGCCCGAACAGCATCGCCACTCCCTCGGTGACGAACGTGTGCGCGGGACAGCGCAAGACGTAGGGCAGATCGAGATCGATCCTGCGGTCATAAACCCCGTGACCGAGCTCGTGAAGAACGGTGCTCATCCACCGCGCGGTGGGTTTGAGGTTGAGCAGGACGCGAACGTCGCCCCTGCGATCGATGTGGATGCAGAACGCATGCTGGTTCTTTCCCTCGCGCTCGTGGACGTCGGAGCGATCGAGAATCTCCTCCACGGGAAGACCGATGCCGCGAAAAAAGGCGGCGGCGGTCGCGAGCGGGTCCTTGCTCTCGAAGGCTCGATCGAGCGATAGCCCTCGCGGTTCGGGGACGTCCTGAAAGAAAGGATCGTAGTAGTCCCACGGCCGGAGCTCGGACGGATCGACTCCAAACCGGTCGGAGAGCTCCGCGTCGATGCGTTGCTTGGCCGTTCGATACGGAGCGGCGGTCCGGCGGTCGAGGTCATCGAACAACGTCTCGATCTCCTCGAGGGACTGCTCCGCCAGCGTCAGCGAGAGCCGGTAGAAATCGCCAAAGCCCAGCTCGGCGGCGGCCCGGTTTCGGAGCCGCACCAGCCCGCGGACACGGTCGGCGACCACACGCCCGACCTTCTTGCTGGCCTTCCACGACCGGCGCCGCTGCTCGGGATCGTCCGACCCACCGAGAATCTCCGCGACGTCGTTTTCGGTGAGCCGGCGCCCGTCGACTTCCGCCCGAAAGGTCGCGAACGCCTGCTCGACCTCACTGCCGAGTGCCACGATCTCCGCCAGCAGGTCCGCGCTGCACTGACAACGCAGGTGCTCGAGATAGAGGATCTC
>JBFJTV010000353.1:0-3562 GCA_041625075.1 Candidatus Polarisedimenticolaceae bacterium
CGGTCTCGCCGGCGACGATCTCGACCGGCGCACGCGCGAGTACTCCCGGGGGATGAAACAGAAGCTGGGTCTCGCCTCCGCCCTGCAACACGACCCCGATCTCCTGGTGCTGGATGAGCCGACCACGGGGCTCGATCCTCTCGTTCGCGAGGTCGTTTTCGAGATTCTGATCGAGGCCGGACGCAACGGGAAGACCGTCTTTCACTCATCGCACGTGCTCTCGGAGGTCGATCGCACGTGTACACGGGTCGGCGTCGTTCGCGCAGGTCGCCTGCTCGACGTCAAGCGTGTCGCCGATATCCGCAAGGACTCCGTGCGGCGGATGGTCGTCCGTTTCGCGGGAGCCCCGCCCGTCGACGAGCTGCGTTTGCCGGGGGTGGAGGTCGTGGAGCAGCACGGTAGTGTCGTCGCGCTGCGCGTCGGCGGTGAGCTCGATCCGCTTCTGCGGGTCCTGGCGCGGCACTCGGTCGAGCATCTCGCGTTTCCGGAGCCGAGCCTCGAGGAGGCCTTTGTCCGCCTGTACCGGGCGGAAGGAGACGACACCCTGTGATCGGGGCGATGTTCTTCAGGCTCCTGCGGCAACAGCGCGGGCTGATTCTCGCCATCGTGGCCGGGGTCGCGCTCTTGGAGGCACTGCTCGTCTGGGTGGCCTCGAACATGGAGCAAGGCCCGGGGTTTCTGGCCATCATCGAGCAGATCCTGCCCGAGACCATGCGGAAGATCGTCACCTCTCAATTCGCGATCGCCGGCTTCTCGGGGATGATCGGCTTCGGGTTCCAGCATCCCCTCGTCATGGTCGCGTCGATCGCTTTCGTGATCGTCGCGGCGACGATCCCGGCGGGTGAACGGGAAACGGGCTTCATCGAGCTGATTCTCGCCCGGCCCCTGCCGCGAAGACGTTATCTCACGGCGGTGGTCCTGCTCGTCGCGCTGGGCGCGATCGTCATGCCGGCCGCGGTTCTCGCTGCCCTAGCGGTGGGGCTCGCCCTCGTGGAGGGAAGCGGTGAGCTTTCTTGGACTCGCTATCTTGCGTCCGCCGGTGGGCTGACGGTGCTGTTGCTGGCGGTCGGCGGCTACACGCTCGTGCTCGCGGTCGGCGCCAGACGCCGGGGTTCGGCTGCCGCCGGTGCGGTCGGGATCACGCTCGCCCTCTACGCCGTAGACGTCACCGCCCAGATCTGGGAGCCCCTCCAAACCGTTCAGTGGCTCAGCCCGTTTGCCTACTATCGTCCGATCCAGGCCGCGGTGATCCCGGACACCCCGATCGAGAACCCCATCGTTCTCATCTCGATCTTCATCGTCGGGTTGGTCGCGGCCTTTGCACGTTTCCAGCGTCAGGATCTGTAGTGGTAGATTAGCCAGCCGCAGGAGGTTTGACCGTTATGCCGCGCCGCACGCCCATCATGAATTTTTTGCGGACGGACGGGGGGCTGACCTTCCTGCTGTTCAGCCTTATCCTCTTCATCTTCGTGCTGTTTCCGGTCAGCGAGTTTTTCGGGAAGCCGGCCAAGTATGCGCTATCGCTTTCGTTTGCGCTCGTGCTCGTGGCGTCGGCCGTCGCCGTCGCCGATAGACAGGGAGTCCGAGCTCTGGGCATCGTGATGGTGCTCGCTACCCTCGCGGCGCACTGGTACAACGAGTGGGCCCAGGGGCTTTGGAGTCGCATCGTCGCCGACGCCCTGGTCGGTCTCTTCATGGTTTTCACGATCGGTGTGCTTCTGTCGCGGGTGTTCAAGCCCGGCAGGATCACCTACCATCGTATCGCCGGCGCGATCTCCGCTTATCTTCTGGTCGGGATGCTGTGGGCGGAGATCTACGGCCTCATCGAGTTCGCGATTCCCGGTTCCTTCCACGTCGGCGGCTCGCCCATCACCGACCATGCGGAATTCTCCGGGGTCTTGCTCTACTACAGCTTCGTGACCCTCACGACGTTGGGATACGGGGACGTCACACCCACCAACATTTTGTCCCGTCAGATCAGCGTGCTGGAGGCCGTAGTCGGGGTGTTGTTTCTGGCGACCCTCATCTCCAGGTTGATATCGGAGTTTCGCGGAAATACCGCCTGACCGCCGACGCGTTCGCGTCAATCGACGACGAGACACACACCGCTGCGACGCGGGTCGCCGGCGCCGTGAAAAACGTCGCGGTGCGCCTCGACGGTGTGGACACCGCCGAAGAACAGATTGAGCTCGTCCCACAGCTCGTGCTTCGGATACGATGCGCACAGCTTCTCGACCTCGTCGCGATCGAAGCCGCTCTCGACGTTCAACAGACCTCGCTCGAAGAACACACGGGGTGCGGAAACCGCCTCCTCGACGGCCATCCCGTAATCGATCAAACCGACCAGCACCTGGAGAATCGCGGTGCGAATGCGGTTCGACCCACCCGAACCCGTCGCGACCGCTCTGCCGTCGCCGAACCGGACGGTGGTCGGGGCCATCATCGAGGTCATGCGCTGGTCGGGGGCCCACCCGTGCAGTCCGGCGGGGACGAGGTCTTCCTCGCCCAGCATGTTGTTGGGCATGAGTCCGGTCCCGGGGAGAATGTAGCCACAGCCCTCGCCGTTCGAGATCGACAGTGTCGCCACGTTGCCGAGATCGTCCACGACGTTGAGGTGAGTCGTGCCACGCAGGGCCCGGGCCCGGTCGCGCACCTCGTCTCGATACCGCTCGAGAAGCGCATCGTCGAGCAGCGTGCGGGAGTCGGCGGAGCCGGATTGCCGGTCGGCCTCGGTATCGATCCGTGCCTGGTTCGTCCGATCCATGACGAAGGCCATGGTCTCGAGGTGCGCCCGGGAACCGAAACGGAACGTCGTGAGATCGATACCCTCGAGGAGCTTGAGGGCGAAAGCGATCAGGATCCCGCCGGAGGACGGCGGGGGGTTGGTCTCGACGTGCACGTCGCGGTAATCGATCGCGAGAGGCTCGCGACGCTCGACCTCGTAGCGCTCGAGATCCTCGAGGGTCAGGCAGCCGACGTCGCGGCAGAGATCCGCGATCGATCGTGCGATCTCGCCGCGGTAGAAAAGATCCTGGCCCTCGATCGAGATGACCTCGAGGACGTCGGCCAACTCCGACTGGATGAGAGTCTCGCCTGCCCCGACGAGCCGATCGGGGTTCGCCTTGCTGCCGAAGGTCTCGAGCGCCTCCGGCGTCGCGGTGTAGATCGACCCCACCACGCTGAACGCATAGGCCTGGAAGTCGTTGGTGACGACGCCCTCGCGCGCGTGCGTGACGGCCGGGGCGAGGATCTCTCGAAGCGGCATCGACCCGAGGTCACGGTGGATCGCGTCGATTCCCTTGACAAGACCGGGAGTGGCGATGGTTCCGCGGCCGATGTGGAACTCCTGCCGCATGGTTCCGAAGTCGGCGTAGGTCGGCAGAATCTCGACCCTGTCGCGCGGCGGCTTCGTACGGGGCGTGTGGGCGAAGAAGTCGTACACCCGAGCGGGTGACCCCGCGGGCTGCGCCAGGAGATACCCGCCGCCTCCGAGCGAGCAGAGAACCGGCTCGACCACGCAGGCGGTGCACATTCCCGCGAGCACGGCATCGAACGCGTTGCC
>JBFJTV010000354.1:0-3557 GCA_041625075.1 Candidatus Polarisedimenticolaceae bacterium
GGCGGCATGCTGGCCGCCCTGCTCTTTCCGGCGATCGCGGCGATCCTGTGGTTTGCCATCCCCCTCGGGTGGGTCGAGGGCCCTGCCTACTCCGACCTCGTCAAGAAGCTCGGACACCCGCTGGTGCGGTTGTTCGTCTTCTTCTTCGTCACCGTTTCGCTGTTTCACTGGGGTCACCGCTTCCGCTATACCCTGTACGACGGGCTCCAGCTCCACCATCTTTACGGATTGATCGCCGTGTTCTGCTACGGCGGCGCAACGGCGCTGACCCTGCTGGCCGCCTACCTGATGTTCTTTTTTCCGTAAGAGGGGGACATGCCTTTGTTGGCGTTTTGGAGCCAGACCTCCCATAGGCTCTGTCGGTTTTCCGGATCTCCCTACCGGAGGTCTGGCTCCAAAACGCCAACAAAGGCATGTCCCCCTACTCGAGCATGTGCTCGGGGGCGTCCTCGGGGGCGGGTTCGAGGTCGGGATTGCGCTCGAGGATCCGGACGCAGGTGTTCCAGCGTAGCAGGGCCTCGTCGTTTCCGTCGGGGCTGATCGCCTCGGCCTTCTCGAAGCATTCCATCGCCGCCCGGAGCCAGTGATAGGCGGAATGCGCCGACCGCGGTCCCCCGGTGCGGTGATGCGCCTTGGCCCGGCGCTCGCAGATGATCCCCTCGTAGTACAACCGCCCGTACTTGTCCTTGATCCTGGTAAGAAGCCCGTGCGCCTCGCGGAACTTGGTGCCGAGCTTGCGGTCGAACTGGTCGGTCAGCGCGAGAAGCATCGTGATCAAAGCCTGCTGGTTTTCGGGATCGATCTCGAGAATGTCGAGACAGATGCTCTCGGCCTCGCGGGCCTCGTTGAGCAGGCGGTAGCGCTCGGCCTTCTCGAGCGCCGCCGGGATGGCGCCCGCGTGGAGCGGCTTCAGCTCGAATCCCATGGCTTCCCCCGTGACGATTGCGACGATCTTACGCAACCGGGGCCCGCAAAGTCCAGCGCGCACGGGGAAAACGACCCATCAGGGGGTCAGAACGAGACGTTGTAGTCCACGCGGAAGCGCTTGCCGTCCTCGGTGGTCGTGATCGCATCGACGAGGTAGAAACGGGTGACCAGACTCATCTTCTTGGCGAAGGTCCAGACAAAATCGAATTCGTGTCCCTTCATGTCGGTGGCGCGTGTCTGATCGATCGTCCCCCATCGTACCCAGTCATCCTCGGCGTAGGACGAGCTCACGGCGAGCGCCTCGACCCGGGCGTAGTAGTACGCGCCCAGGAAGTTCCCCTTCCTGTTCGCGACCTTGATCGACAGGACGTAGGCATCGACCTGATCCCAGTTGTCCGCCGTGTTCGGGTCGGGGTCGTTCTGCGAGTAGCTCTCGCTGTTGTGCGCGAAGTCGGCGCCGAGCACGATCGGGTATCCACGCGCCTTCAACCGCCCCTGGAGGCTCGCGACCCACGACGTGTAATCCCGCGCGCCGTTTCCGCGCAGCAGAAGCGCCGCGCCGTCGATGTCATCCGGGTTCGCGTCGACGGCGAGAACGCCGGCGGTCGCCGAGAACCCGCTCTCGCCGATCTCGGTGCCGTAGACGAGTTGCGCCAACCCCAGCTTGCCGGAGTAGGCGCGCATCCCCGCGGGCAGGAAGAAGTATCCGAGATTGACGGCGAGCTCACCGTTTTCCCCGATTTTCGGGCGGTAGATCGCCGCGAGGCCGGTGACGGTGACGTCGTCGTCCCAGAACAGCTCGTTCTGTCTCCACCACGGCAGGTTCTTGCGTCCCGCCCAACCGTGGAGGTTGCCCGCCTTCGCCGCCGCATACCACTGGTCGAAGTTGAAATCGACCTGGGTGGGGTTGGTCCCGGCGTCATCGATATCGCTCACGATCGTGATGTGCGGCGATTGCTGGCTGAGCTCGGAGCCGCTCCGCAGACGCATCCCGACGACCAGGTGATCGTTCGCTTCGTACTCGAAGCCGACGCGAAACCGGACACGGGCGCGGTTGCGATCGACACGCTCGGTGTCGTCCGCGCGTTCCGAGTCCCAGTCCGCTTCGATGCGAAGACGGAAGTCGGCGAACAGCTTGAAGCCGCCCTTCTCGAGGATGTCGGCGCGACTCGCGCTGCAGGTGAGGCAACCGATAACGAGCGCCAAGAGCACGCGAGCCGCCCGGCTCCGCGCGCATTTCCGAGCCCCAAGTTTCTCCACGCCTCTAATCATGAAGGGAATCGGCCCGGAGGTCGCGCTGAGTTGTGGCCCGTTTCGGGTGGAATTCCCATGGTGGTGCCGAAAATGTGGGATCGGCGGTGGATCCGGATGAGACCGGTCGCAGAAGGCCCTTTGGGGTGTTCGGGTTAGGCGATCTCTTGGAGCCTCTGGACGCATCTCGTTGAAAATAGGGCAGAACCGGACCTCCAACAATCTCGTCATCACCATGGAATCCTTGACCGGTCGGGGGTTCATTGGTATTTTTGCCCGCCCTCCGAGGGCTGCAGGGTGCGCATTCGTTGATGAAGCAGGTTGAGGACAACGTCCGCTACGACCCGGTCGATGGCCGCGCCCCCCTCATCCTCGGCGGGCACGATTTCCATTCGATCACCAACGCAGTCGCCGAACCGCTCGACCGGAAGACTCCGCTCGGGTGGTGGCTCATCTTTCTCCCCTCGACGGCGCTGCTGGGCCTCCTCGGCGTCAGCACGCTGTGGCTGTTCTGGGAAGGGACCGGGATCTGGGGTCTCAACAACCCGGTCAGCTGGGGATGGGCGATCGTCAACTTCGTCTTCTGGGTCGGCATCGGACACGCCGGCACGCTGATCTCGGCCATCCTCTTTCTGTTCCGGCAGAAGTGGCGCACCTCGATCAACCGCTCGGCCGAGGCCATGACCATCTTCGCCGTGATGTGCGCGCTGATCTTCCCCGGGATCCACGTCGGACGCGTGTGGGTGACTTACTGGATGGCGCCGCTCCCGAATCAGATGGGGATGTGGCCCAACTTCCGAAGCCCGCTGCTGTGGGACGTCTTCGCGGTGAGCATCTACGGTACGGTGTCCGCGTTGTTCTGGTATACCGGGCTGATCCCCGATCTCGCGACCATCCGGGACCGCTCGAAGACGAAGATCAAGCGGTTCATCTACGGCTTTCTGGCCCAGGGATGGAGGGGCTCGGCACGACACTGGCAGCACTACGAGACCGCCTATCTGATCCTGGCCGCGCTCGCGACGCCGCTCGTGCTGTCGGTGCACTCAATCGTCTCGATGGACTTCGCGGTCTCGCAGCTGCCCGGCTGGCACACGACGATCTTCCCGCCGTACTTCGTCGCCGGCGCGATCTACTCCGGCTTCGCCATGGTGATGACCCTGATGGTGATCACGCGGGTCGCGTTCAAGCTCGAGAACATCGTGACGCTCCGGCATCTCGAGAACATGGCGAAGATCATGCTCGTAACGGGGCTGATGGTGGGGTACGCGTACGGGATGGAGGCCTTCATCGCCTGGTACAGCGGCAACCCCTACGAGAAATTCACCTTCGCCAACCGCATGTTCGGGCCGTACGCGTGGGCGTACTGGATCATGGTGACC
>JBFJTV010000355.1:0-3536 GCA_041625075.1 Candidatus Polarisedimenticolaceae bacterium
CGCGACCAGGCCGAGCGAAACGATCACGGCGCCGGGGCGGTTCACGATCGCCTCGAGCATCGTGGCGAGCCAAGACCCGAAGACGCCACCGGCGCGAAAGGCGGTGCCGCCGTAAGCGAGGCCACCGAACAACACGTCGAGCAGCGAGGCCAGCGAGAGCAGCAGGACAAGATGCCCGATCAGGGTGCCGTAGGACGCGGCGACGCCGCGGCCGCGAAAGCGGTTCCACCCCAGAAACGCGAGGATGATGGGGACGAGCAACGCCGCGGCCCCGAACAGCTGGAGCAACGCCTCGGAGAGGTTGGCTCCGGTCGACCCGATCCAGTTGCGTACCTCGGCGTTCGATCGCTTTTGGAACCACGAGGGATCGCCGGAGTCGTACGACACCAGCGACAGGAACGTGAGAACGGCCAGCAGCAGAAGCAGCAGGCCGACGAGCTCTCCGAACCGTCTCGACTTCCGGAACTTCTCGAATCGGGACACTACAGCTCCAGGATGACGGGAATGATCAAGGGCCGTTTCTGCGTTCGGCGTCGCAGAAACCGTTTGAGCTCCGTCTGGAGCCTCGCCTTGAGCAGACCCTCGTCCGATCGTTCCTCCGGCGTGGCCTCGTCCACGATCCTCGCCGCGAGCGATTTGGCCTCCGAAAGAATAACAGCCTCTTCCCCTCCCTGGAGAAAGCCCCGGCTGACGATCTCCAGGCCGCCGTTGATCGAGCCCTGACCGCGGTTGAGCGCCACCACGGGGACGACGAGGCCGTCCCCGGCGATCTTCCTGCGGTCCCGAAGAACGGAGACCTCGACCTCCTCCAATGTCGCGTCGATGAAAACCTTTCCGACGGGAACGCGGTCGGGGACCGACGCTCCCCGCTCGCCGAGCACGACACGGTCCCCGGTCTCCGCGAGCACGACGCGCTCCGACCCGAGCCCCGCCTCCTCGCCGAGCTGGGCGTGAGCGTGCAGCTGCCGGTAGTCGCCGTGAATGGGCATCAGGAAACGCGGGCGGACCAGGTTCAGAACGACCCGAAGCTCCTCACGGCACGGATGGCCCGAGACATGGACATGCGCATCGGACCCCGTGATCACCTCGGCCCCCCGCCGGAGCAGGTGATCGAACATCCTGCCGATGCTCTTCTCGTTTCCGGGGATGACCCGCGCGGAGTGGATCACCATGTCGCCGTCCTCGATCCGGACTTCGCGATGGCGATCGACCGCGACCCGCGCGAGGGCCGACACCGGCTCGCCCTGCGACCCCGAGACCAGGACGAGCGTGCGGTCGGGTGCCAGGTCCATCACGGCGTCACTGTCCACACGCGTTCCGGCGGGGATGCTCAAAAGATCGAGACGGTGGGCGATGTCGATGTGGGTCGCCATCGAGCTCCCGACGACCGCGACGCGGCGGCCGTGACGAACCGCGAGGCGGATGACCTGTTGCAACCGGTGGACGTTGCTGGCGAAGGTCGTGACGAAAACCCGTCCGCGTGCGCGGTTGAGCAGCTCATCGAAGGCCGGGGCGACGGTTTGCTCCCCGGGAGTGAAACCGGGAACGTCGGCGTTGGTGCTGTCGGACAGCAATGCAAGGACGCCCTCGCGACCCAGCTCCGCGAGCCGGTCGAGGTCGAGACCGACGCCGTCGAGGGGCAGGGGATCGAGCTTGAAGTCCGCCGTGTGCAGCACGGTCCCCGCCGGAGTCCGAACGACCAGCATGACGGTGTGGGGGATCGAGTGCGCGACGGGGAGAGCCTCGACGACGAAAGGACCGAGCCGGACGGCCTGACCGTCGATGGGTAGCGGCCGCAGGTTCTCGCCCGCGTCGAGGTCGTGCTCGCCCAGCCGCCGGCGGATCAGAGCGGTCGTCAACGGCGTGGCGTAGACCGGGACATCGTGGCGGTCAAGAAGAAAGGGGAGTGCCCCGATGTGGTCCTCGTGACCATGCGTCACCACCGCGGCGTGGATGGTCCCGCAGTCGTCCAGAAACGTCAGGTCGGGGATGACGACGTCGACGCCGAGATGCTCCGCCCCGGGGAACATCATCCCCGCGTCCACCACCAGGCAATCGCCGCCGTGGCGATAGACCATGAGGTTCATTCCGAACTCGCCCAGTCCACCGAGGGGGATCAGCTCGAGGTGGTGCGCTTGGGCCAAGGGATCTCCCGCCGGCCTCGCGGGGGTGCGGCGAGCGGCTCTCCGAGGAAGATCGATTATACCAGAGCGAACCGCTGCTTCTCAGCGGTCGAAGCCGTGCTTCGCGAGACGGACGAACGCCTCCGGTGTGAGCGTTTCGGCACGCAGACCGCCGTCGATGCCGGCCTTTTCGAGCACGTGCCGCGCCTCGGCCTCGCCCCCGGGTAACGTCGCTCGGAGATTGCGCAGGAGAGTCTGACGCCGTCGGCCAAACGTCGCCGCGAGACAGCGCCGCAGGGGTTGTTCGAGGCGTGGATCGAACGCGTCGGCCGGTTTCGCGCTCCAGCGCGTGACGGTGGAGACGACCTTGGGTCTCGGACGAAACGCCTGCGGAAAGATGTCGAACAACCGCTCCACCCTACACGCGCGGTCGACGAGAACGGTGAGGGGGCCGTACGTCTTCGTGCCCGGAGCCGCCGTCAGGCGCTCGGCCACTTCACGCTGGAACATCAACACCGCTTGAGGAACGTTGCCGCGCAGCATGGTCAGCCTGTTCGCAAAGGGCTTCGAGATGTTGTACGGCAGATTGCCGACGACGATCAAACGCGCGGCCGGGTGGGTCGACAGATCGCGCGCCACGCTCGGCAGATCCAGTTTGAGGATGTCTTGCTCGATCAAGACGAGCTGCTTGGAGGAAAAACGGTCGCGGAGAGCGGCGGCAAGATCGCGATCGATCTCCACGGCGGCGATCCGACCGAAGCGCTCGATCAACGGCCCGGTGAGGGCGCCACGTCCCGGACCGATCTCGATGACGACATCACCCCTCGAGACGCTCACGGCGCCGGCGATGCGCCGCGCGATGTTGGCGTCCACCAGGAAGTTTTGACCGAACCGGCGTCGCGGCGACGGCGCGTCGTGCGGAGAAAAACCGGACGGCATGCTATACTTCCCGGTCCTGCGCCGGGTTTTCGGCAGACGGCGTCGCGCCCGGGTTCCTACTCAAGTCGAGGCTCCGTTCGGAGGAATGATGTCCAGCGACCACATCCTGACCCTGACCGACGACAACTTCCACGAAAAAATCCAGCAGATCGACGGTCCGGTACTCGTGGACTTCTGGGCCGAGTGGTGCGGCCCGTGCAAGAATATCGCTCGCTCGCTCGAAGAGATCGCGGACGAGATGGCGGGGCGGGCCAGCATCGCGAAGGTCAACGTCGACGACCACATGGACATCGCAAACAGCTTCGGAATTCGCAGCATTCCCACGCTCATCGTGTTCAAAGACGGCAAGGTGGTCGACCAGATGATCGGCGCCGCTCCGAAAGAGCAGATCCGCAGGCTGATCGAAAAGCACCTCGGGTAGCCGTCCCGCGGCCCCCGGAGGCCGGCGAATCCCGCCCCGCCGCGGGCCGCCGC
>JBFJTV010000356.1:0-3528 GCA_041625075.1 Candidatus Polarisedimenticolaceae bacterium
CCGGGGGACTCCCGGGGTGATCCCCAGGACGATCGACTCGTGATGATCGCAGTCGGTGAAGCTCGCCACCAGTGAGAACTCCAATGCGCGGCCGTCACGGTCGAGGTCTTTGAGCACGATCAGTGGAACGATCTTGCGCTTGGCGAAGCGCTCGTCGATCGGGATCTTCCTCGCCTCGGGGTCTCGATCCTCTTCGATGCACGCGTAGCGCGGCAGTAAGGCTCGACCCTGTTCGCCGGTCAGGTAGGGCGTCAGCTCCATCTGGTCCTCGATCTGCTGATCGTCGGTCAGCACGAGGTAGATCTTCCCGGTATCCGCGTGCCCGAACAGGCGCGGCGCGCAGTCGTCGCAACGGGACGGGATGAATTCGGCGCGTTCGAGCACGAGGGCGAGCGTGTGCGGGCGGCCGTCGCCGAGTTCCACCGGAATCGCCTCCCGCAGAAGCGCGCCCTCGGGGAGCAGCGACATCAGACCGCGATCGGGGCGCGGAGGAACATCGTAGACGTAGCGCTCGATGACCCGCTGGGAGAAACCTTGGATCACCAGGTTCGAGTCTCTCCCCCGGGGCTTTCGACCGGTCTGCTCCTTCACGATCGAGCGCAGCTCTTCGACGCTCCAGTCGCGTCGCTCCACCGCAAGCACCGGTTCCGGGTCCTCGACCCGGCCGTCGGCCGTCAGAGTCACGGGGAAGACGAGGTCGAAGGCGTAGGTCTTGTCCTGAATGACCATCCAGGCCGTCGGCCACGCCTGGGCCTCGTGGAAGGTGCGCACGCACGCCTCGACCCGTGAGGGGGTGAGCAGTGCCGACACCGCGCCACTTTGCCGCGAAGGCAACCCCGCGGCGCGCGCGATCGTGCCGTCGGGCAGGCGGACGTCCTTCTCGCGTAGGTGCTCGAACAGCATGTAGGCCAGCGACGGGATGTCGTCGGCGGTCGGTGCCGGCTGAGCGACGGCGTGCGGCACGGTCGCCACCATCGCGAGTACGACGATCAGCGTGGTCGAGGCGCGGGCGATCTGCGATTGGCTCTTCATCTCCATAAGGCTAGTCTCTCCGTTCCCGGGGAACAACCACAAGTCCCACGATTCGGCAACCTTCATTGCCGTGCGGGGTTGATCGGCGTGCGCGCGGTCGCTTAGATTCGCGCTCGCGAGCCCACGCCGGACGCCGCCAC
Source organism: Candidatus Polarisedimenticolaceae bacterium (assembly GCA_041625075.1). Lineage (GTDB taxonomy): Bacteria > Acidobacteriota > Polarisedimenticolia > Polarisedimenticolales > Polarisedimenticolaceae > JBFJTV01. The sequence goes on from JBFJTV010000356.1 coordinate 1,173, forward strand.
GCCCCGGAGCCTTCGAAATGGCAGCCTGGATCGACAATCCCCTGCTGGACGGCCGGTTTCTCTTTCTCGGAGTTCTCGGCGAAGGCGGCATGGGGCGTGTCTATCGTGCCTTCGACCGCGTCGAGGAACGCACGGTGGCTCTGAAGGTTCCCTTTGACGGCCCCGACGCGGGTCCGCCCCACCCGTTGTCGCTCGAGTTCGAGACCTGGTTCCGGCTGCGCCACCCCAACATCGTTCGGGTCTACGAGCTCTCGCGCGCCCTTGACGGCCCGCTGCGGCCGGGAACCCCTTACATGGTTCTCGAGAGCTTTCCCGGACGTCCCGCCCACGAGGCTCTCACGCCCGGACGAACCGACCCCGCACGCCTCGAGACTCTCGCGCGCCGGGTGCTCTACGCCCTCGAGCACATTCATCTCGCGGGTGTGGTGCACCGCGACCTCAAGCCCTCGAACATCCTGGTGAGCCGGTCGGCGGGCGGCCCGGGGCGCACCAAGCTGATCGACTTCGGTCTCGCCTCCCCCATGGGCCAGGCGGGCGAGCCGGGCCGGCTGAGCGGCTCGGTGCGGTTCGTCGCCCCGGAGGCCTTGCTCGGAGCGCCGATGGACGGCCGCGCCGATCTCTACGGTCTCGGGATCGTGTTGTACTTCCTCGCGACCGGGTGCATGCCCGTCGAGAGCCCGGATCCGGGCGAGGTCCTGCGGTGGCACCTCGATGGCCCCCCGCTCGACCCGCGAGCGTTGTCGGGCACCGTCCCGAGGCGGCTGGCTCGTCTGATCGGCGCCGTGACCTCGCGCGATCCGGGCGAGCGCCCGCGCTCCGCGACCGAGGCGCTGGTCGACCTCGGCGAGCCGCGGCGCGGTCCGCGACCCGCACCGCCACGCGTGGTCGAGCGTTGGCGTGTCGCCGTGCTGCGGCTCGCACTCGACGCGGTCTTCGCGGGAGAGCGCCGATTGCTCGAGCTTCCCCGGCGTCGCGAGGCCTTCGAGGCGCTGCTCGCCGAGGCCGCGGTCCTGTCTCAGCGTCGCGGTCTCTCGTTCTGCCGGCTGGAGCGAGGACCCGAGCCTCGAAGCTCGAACCTGAGCCAGGTGCTGTTGCGACTGCTCGTCGGTGGCGAGTCGGCACGGATGCGGATCGCGCGGCCCGTCGGAGCGTCACGGGCGCTGCTCGAAGGGCGTCGCAACCGCCACCGCCTCGAGCCTCGCCGGATCGCGGAGGAGATCGCGCGGCTCATCCTCGAGCCCTCTCGGGAACGGGCGCTCATTCTCGCGGTGGAGCGTGGGGCTCTTGCCGATCCGGTCGCCCACGACCTCGTCGGCCGTCTCGCGGCGGCGACCGAGCGGCCCGGAGGACGGGCCTGCCGGGGCCGGGGTCCGGGCCTGCTGCTTCTTCTTCCGGCGGGTGCGCGGGCCCCGCTGAACGCCGGTGCCGCGGATGCGGCGTAGGATTGGCCACGGGGCGTTCCCGCGGGAGAGAACCGATGGCCGATATCCCCTTCGTGGACACCGATCAGATGCGTCTGGTCGACCGGCTGATGATCGAGACCTACCGGATCGAGCTCGTCCAGATGATGGAAAACGCGGGGCGACATCTCGCGCACCTCGCGCGATTCCGCTTTCTGGACGGCGACCCCCGCGATCGCGACGTGGTCGTGCTCGCCGGACGGGGCGGCAACGGCGGCGGCGGGCTGACCTGTGCGCGCCGGCTCCACAACTGGGGCGCGCGGGTCCGGGTCTACACGACCCACGACGACGACGGGTTCAGCGGTGTTCCGGCCCACCAGCTCGCGATCCTTCGACGGCTCGGCCTTGCCGTGACCCCGTCGCCCCCTGAGTCGTTGCCCGATGCCGATCTGATCATCGACGCCGTCATCGGATACAGCCTTGCCGGGCCACCGCGCGGCGCGGGGGCGCGGCTGATCGACCTCGCCAACGTCCATGCCGCGCCGGTGTTGAGCCTCGACGCCCCGTCGGGTCTCGACACCACGAGCGGTGAGGCGCACCCGACCGCCGTCCGCGCGACGGCCACGCTGACGCTGGCCATGCCCAAGAAGGGACTGGCGGGCTCGGATCTGGTGGGCGAGCTGTACCTCGCCGACATCAGTGTGCCGCCCGAGCTTTACGGCAACCCCGGTCTCGAGCTCGAAGTCGGGCCGATCTTTGCCCTCGAGGAGATCGTGCGCGTCGGTTGATCGAGTACAATCGCGGGCCGAGGACACGGGGACAGACTCGAAGTCTGTCCCCGTTGGTTTCACCGGACGGCGCAAGCATGAGCCAGGCCAAGGAAACGGCGGGTCGAAAGGCCGTGGACGACTTCGTCGTTGACGGGATGACCCTCGGTCTGGGCACGGGTTCGACCG
>JBFJTV010000357.1:0-3518 GCA_041625075.1 Candidatus Polarisedimenticolaceae bacterium
CGGCGCGACCGCCTCCGTGACCAAAGACGTCCGTTTGCTCTCCGCAGTGGGGACAGACGAACGTGCTCATGTTCTCAACGATGCCGAGCACGGGGACACCGACCTTGCGGAACATCGCGACACCTTTGATCGCATCGGCGAGAGCGACGTCTTGCGGTGTTGTGACGATGACGGCCCCGGAGAGGCGGACCTTCTGGGACAGCGTCAACTGCGCATCGCCGGTCCCCGGCGGCATGTCGACCACGAGGACGTCGAGATCACCCCACACCACGTCGCGGAGGAGCTGCTCGACCGCCTTCATGACCATCGGTCCCCGCCAGATCACGGCCTCGTCACGCTTGACGAGAAAACCGAGGGACATAAAGCGTACGCCATGACGTTCGAATGGGATGATCCGCCGCCCGGCGGCGTCGAGCCGAGGCTGTTCGTCCACGCCCATCATCATGGGGATGGATGGGCCGTAGATGTCGGCATCCAGCAGGCCGACGCGCTGGCCCTTGCGAGCGAGACCGACCGCGAGGTTGACGGCGACGGTGGATTTGCCGACCCCGCCCTTCCCCGACGCCACGGCGATGATGTGACGAACCCCGGGCGTCAGCCGTTCCTCGAAACCGACCGCGGCCGATGTCTTCCCGGGAGCGCGCTGCGAGGAGACCATATTGAGACCCGAGCGCGAGGCGCCGCCCACGACGACCTCGACTGAGGTCACGCCGTCGATCGCTTCCACCGCGGAGCGGACATCTCGTCGTAGCTGGTCCGCGACTGCTGGGTTGCCGGCGCCCAGCTCGAGCTGCAGCTTCACTCGGCCCCGTTCGACCGAGACGGCGCGGACGGTGCCGAACGAGACGACGTCCCGGGTGAACCCGGGGTACTTCACCGACTTCAGGGCCTCGAGGACGTCGCGGTCCGTGACGCTCATGCTCAAAAACTCCGGTGCGCGGTGGTCCGACTATAGCACCCGGGCGGTGACACGCCACGAGCCTCCGAGGCGGAGCGAAACGGTCTCGGAAGCAGGATCAGAGATGGAACCCGAACGTGGTCGTTGGCCGTTGCCCCATGATCAATCGGCAGCGATTCTGGCCCGAGGTCGGGGTTCCTTCGGGACGGGCCTCAGAAGCGGTAGCCGAGACCCACGTACAGTCCCTCGTAGCTGACCGAGCGACTCGTCTGCTGCAGCGACTGCACGTTGATCGCATCGTTCGGGCCGGTCGTGACCGAGCGCGCGGCGTAGTCCGCCCCGACGTCGAGGTATTGCTGGGTCCGGAACCCGAGGGTGACCTCGAGGCCTTTCCATGCGAGCCACCGGAACCCCAGATAGGCTTCGAGGACGGAAGCGTTCTGACTAATCGAGTCCGCGTTCACTCCGACACCGCTCTCGAACTGCCCGATGTCGTCGATCAGATTCGGGTCCTCGAACTCCGAATACGGCGGCGCGAGAATCTCGTCGATAGCGCCGGACACGATCGTTGCGTAGTAGTGCGTTTGCGACGTGAACCGGGTGGTCACCTTGCCGCGAAGCACCGTGACGCCGAGTCCAGCCTCCATGAACAGCTTGCGGCGGCTGATCAGCAGCACAACGTCGAGACCGGCGCCCAACCCGCGACCCTCGTAACCCGAGGACATGACCGCGCGGTCGAAGTTGGGCACGAGATCCGGACGTGCGGAGGACAGCGGCGGGATCACGGGCGGCAGATTCGGGGCGAGTGCGTAATAGTTCACCGACATGCGGCGGTCGTGCTCGACCCGCCGCGCCATGACGTACCAACTCCCCGTGATGCGCTTGTTCTTGAACGCCTGCCGACCCCACGCGATCTTGAGATCGTCGATCGAGGTGCTCGTGTCGGCGATGAAGCCGTCGGACTTGCCATCATCGTTCACCCCGGCGAAAAGCGGATTGACGTTGATCTCGCCGAACTGGAAGTCGCCGGGTCGGAGAATCTGCAGGTCCGCTTCGGTCTCGTGCGCCCACCAGCTGATGGAGAACTCGCCGATGTTCTTCGCGAAGATGAACGCGCCCTTCCAGATGAAGCTGTTCTCCGTGCCCTGGCCGACATCGATGACCGTGGTGCCAAACTCGTCCAACGGGTCGAGGCGGGTCGCGGCGTTGTACTCCGTCCCCGTGGGCTGCGCGATCCACGCGGTGACCTCGAACAACATCTGGCCGTAGCCGACGTCTCGGAGCCGCTCTTCTTCCTGGTCGTTCTGTTCGCTGGCGCTCGATCCGCTGGGGTCCTGTGCGGTCGCGGAGCCGCAAACCGCCACGAGTGCGCCGAGGACCACAAGACGTCGGAGGATCGCGTTCATCGAAGTCACCTTAGAGAGTCTCATCGCCTCAACACGCCGTTCAGCACGACTTATCTCAGGGTAAAGGAGAGCGTCGTTCCGCCGCCGTCGCCGCCGGTGTCGGGGTCGCCCTGAAGCGAAACCCCGCGGCCCTCGAGCGAGCCGAACACCGCCATCCGAACCTCGCCCGAGACACCGTTGGTCAACGCCGGATTGGTGTTCTGGACAAGTTGCTTGCGTAGCCGGATGACCGCGGTGTCTCCCTGGTTGAGTACGACATCGAACGTTGGGAACGAGCCGAGTACGTTCGGGGGATCGAGCGGGGTCGGGATGGAGGTGCACGAGGTGAGGTAGTAGGTGCTCCCGGCGGCGTCACGTCTTCCATTGAGGAAGTACAACGGCGGCTGCGGCGGCTGCGGTGGGGGATTGCCGAAGAAAAAGCCCTCGGTGTAGTTCGTGAGATTCGAGAACGGTGTCGGGCCGTTCGTGGTCGAGGAGATGATCTCCTCGGTCGTGCTTCCCCTGCGGATCACGCTGAGAGACATCGAGAAGTACCACGGGAAGGTGACGTTGCTGATGCCCTGTTCGTTGCAAAGATACTGGCCGCTGTTGGTGTCCGGGGATCCGTTGCCGGTGGTGTCGATCCAGACCTCCCAGATGTCGAAGATCTTTACCGCGCCGTTTGCCTGGACCTCCACGCTGAACGTCTGCGATCCGCCGTCCGCGGGTTGGGTCGTGTTACAGCTCACGGCGCCGAACAGCAGTACGGCGACCGCCGCCAGACCCAAGAGTCGGCGCATGACTCCCACCCTCCTCATCGAAAATGAGATGGAAAACTACTCGACTCCACAGATGGAGTCAAGCGTCCCAAACCGGCCGTTTTGGTTTCATGCGGTGTACTTTCAGCACTCGGGAACTCGCCGATCGCTATGGTACAATTTGCCTTGCACAGCCTGCGATGGAGTTTGCATGTCCCGTTTCTCCGCGGCCGAGCAAGTCGCCCAGGACTCCAGGAGAGTCGAGCGTGTCTACGGGGTGCTCGCTCGCGTCTACGACGATTTCTTCGACTGGGCGCTCGGTCCGGGCCGCCGGTACGCGGTCAGCCGCCTCCCGATCCGGCCCGACGATCGTGTCCTGGAGGTGGGCGTGGGAACGGGCCTGACCCTGCCGCACTACCCGGAAAACTGCCGGGTCACGGGCATCGACATCTCGGACGCGATGCTCGAGCGGGCCAG
>JBFJTV010000358.1:0-3492 GCA_041625075.1 Candidatus Polarisedimenticolaceae bacterium
AGCCGGAAACGTCATCGCAGTTGCCAAGATCGGTGAGCTCGTTGACGTTCCATTCGCGCCACGCCTCGGGACCGACGGCGGTTCCGCCGCCCATGTTGCACTCGACGGCGCCCTCGACGATATCGGCCGTCACGCGCGCCCGAAACGGCATTTCGCCTCGCGGCGTGCGAACCTCCACGAGATCGCCCGTCTCGATACCGCGGCGCTGGGCGTCTTCGATATTGATCTCGACCGCGGGCTCGGGGTTGTCGCGAACGAGACCTTCGACGCCGTGATGCTGCGATCGGAAATCGGTATGCGGTCTCGCGCCCGAGTTGAAGACCAACGGGTAGTCCCTGGCGAGATCGGGACGGCTCACCGGGCCCTCGGTCGGCTCGACGTACTTCGGTAGCGGTTCGTAGCCGTAGTCCTTGAGGATCGTCGAACGAATCTCGAACTTGCCCGAGGGTGTGTCGAACCCGGGCTTGCCGTCGGCACGCAATCCACCCTTTTCCCACTTGCGGTATTCCATCATGGGCGTCGGGAGCTTGACCCAGCCGCCGGCCTCGCGGACCTGCTCGGGGGTGTAGCCCGAACCCTGAAGGACATACCGCAACAGCGCGTCTTCGGTCTGGGGGTAGAGGTCCCCGTAACCGAGCCGCTTGGCCAGCTCGGCCATGATCAAGTAATCGTTGCGCGCCTCGCCCACGGGCTCGACCAGTCGCTCGCGGATCCGGAAGATCGGGCCGTAGGTCATGTACGACTCGATCTCGAACATCGTCGTCGCAGGCAACACGACATCAGCATAGGCCGAATCCGCCGTGAGCTGGCGATCGATCGAGACCATGAAGTCGAGCTTCGACAGCGTCTCGCGCCAGATCGACGTCTGCGGCCACGATGTCAGAAGCGACGCGCCATGCACGATCAGACCGCGGATCGTGTAAGGGTCGCCCTCGAGGACCGAAGCCACGAGACCGCTCGCATGGGACTCGCCGCGGTAGTTGCTGTAGATCGGAAAACGATCGCGCGCGACGGCACGGTCGAGATCGGGGTTCTCGACGTTGCACTCGTGGTTGATCGGGAAGTGCGTTCCACGCATCGCGAGGCCGATCCCGCCGGGGACATCGAGATGACCTGCGAGGGCGAACAGGGTGTGCACCGCACGGATCGCCTGGATCCCGCTGTTCGAATACTCGAGACCGGTGTACATCACAGGCGAGGCGCCGGTTGCCCCGCACAGGCGTCTCGTCAGATTGCGGATGGTATCCGCGGGAACCCCCGTGATCGACTCGACCACGTCCGGCCCGAAGTGCTGGACGTACTGCACGAGGTCGTCGAACCCGTGGCACCACTGGGTCGCGAAGGCGTCGTCGTGGAGGTCTTCCTCGAGCATGACGTGGATCATGCCGAGCGCGAGCGCGCAGTCGGTGCCCGGTCGGATCGGAACCCACTGCGCGTTGGTTCGTCGCGCGGTGTCCGTGAGACGCGGGTCGATCACCACGATGTCGGCGCCACGCCCCGCCGCCGTCTCGAGCCGGTGCATGTCGAGCGGGGGAGAGTCGGTCGCCGGGTTTGCGCCCCACACGAGCAACATCTCGGCGTTTTCCATGTCGGTGAACATGTCGACGAGCATGCGACCCATGGTCACGTGGGGCGCGATCATCGCGAACGACACATAGCACAACGCACCCACGCCCATCGTGTTGGGGGAGCCGAAAGGAAACAACACGCTCGACGCCGACGAGACCGCGACACCCTTCGGCTGGAAGATGTCGCACAGCGAGAGCTCGAAAGCGCCGCGTCCGGTGTAGATCGAGACGGCCTCGGGTCCCGACTCCCGGCGGATCTCCTCCAGCTTGGCGACGATCCGATCGTAGGCCTGGTCCCACGTCGCGCGCTCGAACGCGTGAGTCCCCTCAGGCCCGGTTCTCACGAGCGGGTACTTCAGCCGGTTCTCGGAGTGGACGATTTCCGGCGCGTGCTGCCCCCGGCGACAGATCATTCCGAGCGGGTGGCCGTCGTCGGGTTCGATCGACTCGAGCCTGCCGTCGCGGATCCCGACTTCGACCCAGCAGCCGGCGGGGCAAATCCCGCACAGCCCCGTCTTCTTAATGAGCTCGGGTGCCATGATTCGCTAACCAGGGTACCAAACCGCCGCAAAGCAAGCGGGCGGCTAGGCTTCCTCGGTTCCGGCGGCGTGCTTCTTGAGCTCCTCGAGCGGAACGATGTCGAGGGTATTGACGTGCGTCGCCTCGAGCACGACGGGGCAGGCGGCCCCCGCCTCGAGGGCTTCCTTCCAGCGCGTCGCGCAGACGCACCACTGATTGCCCGGCTGCAACCCGGGGAACTCGAACTCGGGTCGCGGCGTCGAGAGGTCGTTGCCGGTCTTCGCGCTGAACTCGAGGAACTCGGCGGTGACCCGGCAACACACGGTGTGCATCCCGAGGTCGTCGTGGCCGGTATCGCAACAACCGGTGCGGTAGTAGCCGGTCACGGGGTCCTTCGAGCACTCTTGCAGAGGCTCTCCGAGCACGTTGATCGAGGGGTACCGCGTCATCGGGGCTCCTTCAGATCGGATTTCGTCTGGACAACGACCCAAGTATACTTACCCGATCGTCGGACGGGGGCGGGGCGTCGGAGATCGGCGAAACCAGGCGGATCGGGGTCGAATATCGGGGGGAGAGATGATGTCAAGAAACGCTTGGCTGCGGGCGACCGTCGCTCTGTGCTTGTTGCTGGCGGCTCCCAGTCTTGGCGCCGCGACCGACGCCGACTACAAGATGCCGCCCAATCCGTTGGCGGGGATCGTGGACACGCCCCCCACACCCACGGTGTCGTTGTCTCCCGACCGGACGTGGATGCTTCTGATCGAGCGGCCCAACCTGCCTTCGATCGTCGAGCTCGCCGAGCCCGAGCTGCGTCTCGCCGGGCGCAGGATCCGGCCCCGCACCAATGGGCCGAGCCGGGGGTCTTACGTGACGGGTCTCACGCTGAAACGGATGTCCGATCTGTTTGAGCGCCCGGTCACCAACCTCCCGGACGGCGCGCGGTTGGGGAACCCGCGGTGGTCCCCGGATGGCAAGCGCATCGCGTTCACGGTGACCGGGGAAACCGACATCCAGCTCTGGGTCGCCGAGGTCGCCGACGGGCTCGCCCGGCGCGTCCCCAGCGGCCGACTCAACGCGACGGCCGGAACACCCTTCCGCTGGCTCCCCGACAGCCGGCGGATCGTCTGCACGGCGGTTCCCGAAGGACGCGGAGCCGAGCCGACCACATCGCGCGTCCCCGGGGGACCGGTCGTCCAGGAGAACATCGGGAAGATCGCGCCCGCCCGGACCTACCAGGACCTCCTCCAGAACGCGCACGACGAGAAGCTGTTCGAGTACTACCTGACCTCGCAGCTCGTGCTCGTGGATGTCGAACGCAAGAGCAAAAAGATCGGAGCTCCCGGTATCGTTTGGGATTTCGACCCCTCACCCGACGGTCGTTTGCTGCTCGTCGAGATCATCCACC
>JBFJTV010000359.1:0-3481 GCA_041625075.1 Candidatus Polarisedimenticolaceae bacterium
GCATCGCTGCAACCGCAGAGGTCGCCAGCTCAGGCATGCTGGTTCCCGCGGCGACGATCGTCAGCCCGATCACGGCCTCGCCCACGCCAAGCGCGCGGGCGACGGTTGATGCGGATCCGACGAACAGCTCGGAGCCGAGCATCAGCAGCCCCAGACCTCCGACAACCAGAACGATCTCCGTCCGCGCCGAGCGCAAGCGGCCCGGAACTCCGCTTTCGAACTCTCGAACGAGTTCCGGGTCGTCGCGCTGCCCTTTCGCCAGCCGGACGCTGAAGACCGTGTAGCCGATCAGCAGCACGAGCAGTGCCACGCCGGCCGGGCGCGCGATCGTCTCGAAGCTGGCGAGCCAGAACGCCAGCAACGAGACACCGATCATGAACGGCGCGTCAACCTTGAGCAGCCCGAGCTTCACATGGATCGGCGAGATCAGAGCGGCCAGCGCTAGGATCACTCCCACGTTGAAGATGTTGGATCCCACGACGTTGCCCAGCGCGATGTCGCCCTGCCCGTTGACGGCACTGATGACGCTGACGATCATCTCCGGAGCGCTGGTGCCGAAGGCCACGACGGTGAGTCCGATCACAAGGGGCGTCAGGCCGAGCCGTCGGGCGAGCGACGCGCCGCCGCGGACCAGCAGGCTCGCCCCAGCCGTCAGGATGATCAAACCCAGGGTCAATAGAACCAGGTCCATTGCCACAGTTCGAGTCACTCCTTGAGGGTGTAGCGCCGCGGTCAGAGCGTGTTGAACACGGTCATGGTCCCGAGAGCCGAAGTTAGCGCCGCAATCGTATACCGTATTCCGGTCTCGCTGACACGTCCGGGAACTATGGAGTTATGTCAATCCGGGGGCACGCTCATGGTCAGAGACCGCGGTCCTTCCGGACACCCTTCACCGCTTCCATCATCGCTTCGAGCTTGCCGCGCGCCTCGTCCAGCGTCCGCGTCTTGAGACCGCAATCCGGGTTGATCCAGACACGCTCGGGCGGGAGGACCTCGAGGACGTGCTCGATCCTCTCGCGAACCTGGTCGGCGGTCTCCACCGTCGGCACGTGCACGTCGAGCACACCCGCACCGATGACCTTGCCCTCGGGGAGATCAGCGAGACGGTCGAGCAGGTCGAAATCGGAGTTGGCGAACTCGAGCAGGAGCCCGTCGACCGGCAGCGCCAGGATCTGATCGATCACGGGCGCGAAGAGGCCATAGCACAGGTGGGTCCAGGTGCGGGTGTCGCTTCCGAGCCCTTCGGTGACCGTGCCGAGCGCGCGTGCAGCGAGCGGGAGGTCCTCGGGACGGGCCGACACCGCCGGCTCGTCGATCTGCAGGTCCTTGACCCCGGCTGCGACGAGGTCCGCCGCCTCCTCCCGAACCACCTCGGCGAGCGCCATACAGCAAGCCTCGCGCGAGTCGTAGTGCTCGTCGAACGACCAGTCCATCAGCGTGTACGGACCCGTGAGGATCGCCTTGACCGGTGCCTTGGTCTCCCCTTGCGCGAACCGCCAGCGTTCGACCGTCATCGGCGCGGTGCGCCGGACGTCACCGACGATGACGGGCTTACGGTAGTAGCGATTGCCGTAGCTTCGCACGAGACCGGAGACCTCCATCCCCCCGAGCCTCTCGGCGAAGAACGTCGTCATGTCGCCGCGGTCCATCTCGCCGTCGACCAGAAGATCGATCCCGAGCCGCTCCTGGAGCGCGAGGACGTCGCGGACGGCCTCGTCCTCGATCGCGTGGAGCTCATCGGTACCGATCTCGTCGTCCGCGAACTTGCGGCGCGCGCTCTTGAGCTTCGCCGGTTTCGGAAACGACCCGATCGTCGAGGTCAGGAGGCCCACGTCCACTCCTTCGAGAGCTTCTCGACGAGATAGCGCGCCTGCTGCAGCTTGTCGAACGCCTGATCCCGCGGAAGGTACTCGAGACCGGTCTGCGGCCCGACCATGACGTCCCGTGTGACGAGATGCTCGCGGTACGGCTCGATCAGCTTGGCGACGTCGGCCGCATCCTCCAGACGCGTGGTGCGTGCGTCGAACAGACCGAGCGCGACGTTCTTGCCCTCAGGGAGCTTCGGCAGAATATCGAAGCTCGCGGGACCGGCGACCATGTCGAGCCCGATGTGTGTCCCGGGGAGGTCTGCGAGTCGATCCGCGAGCGCGCCGAGATCGCCGAAGTAAGTGGACAGCACCGTGACGGCGTTCTCGCCCGCGCTCGCGAAGACGTGACCGCAGGTCTCGGCGACGAGATCAAGGTCCTCAGGGTGGCGGCACAGCAGCGGCTCGTCGAGCTGGAAGATCTTGGCACCTGCGGCGGCCAGATCGCGGACCTCCAGGGCGAGCGCCTCGGCGACCGCACCGGCCAGGGCGGCGAGATCGCGGTAATGCGTGTCGCGCGACAGTCTCGCAAACGTGACGGGTCCCGGCAGCACCATCTTCACCGGCATGAGACCGACGTCGTTCGCGACCTCGAAGTCGTGGACCAGGAAAGGCCCTTTTCTCGCAACCGGACCCACGGCCTCGGGGACACGGTCGTAGAAGTTCGTGTTGAACCACCGCTGCAACCCACCGAGCTCGACGCCCTCGAGGTGCCGGGCGACGTGCGACACCAGCCCGTCCCACCGGATCAGACCATCGGTGACGACATCGATAAAGGCGCGGCTCTGCTCGGCCACCACGATCGTCGCGACCTCATCGGCCGCCTCCGCGACATCGGCGTCGGTCGCCTTCCCGCGAGCACGCTTCTTGATCGTCGTGCGGATCTGCTGGTCGAGCGGGGCCTCCCCCACCCTCGGGTAGAAGCTGTGATTCGCGGCTCGGATCAAGACAACCCCTGGACGTTTCGCTCCGGGCGAAACCCCTTTGTACGACACGGCAGCCGTAGGAGCAAGGGCGCAGTTCTTCAATCGAAACACTTGCGTTACTCTCTTCCCCTCATGCGCGATTGCATCATCCTGGGCTCTGGGCGAAGCGGCACCAGCATGGTCGCGGGGACCCTCGCGGGCGCCGGGTACTTCATGGGTGCGAGACTGTGGGATGCCACACCGGCGAACCCCAAGGGGTTCTTTGAAGACGAGGAGATCAACTCGATCAACGAAGACCTGATCGCGCAGGTCATTCCGGCACGCCCGCCGATCGTGGGTCGGTGGTTCTTCCGCGATCGACCGACGACGCTCCAACGGTGGCTTGCGCGGGTTCCGCTCGACGTCGAGATCCGCTGCCCTCCTCCGTTGCGCGATCGAATCAAGCGGCAGGTCGAGCGTCGACCTTACTGTTTCAAGGACCCGCGGTTCTGCTACACGCTACCGGCATGGCGGCCGTCGCTCGGCGACGCGGTGTTCCTGTGCGTCTTTCGCGATCCCGCCGAGACGGCGGAGAGCATCCTCAAGGAGTGCGCGAGCGCCGGCTACCTCAAGAGGCTCGCGATGGACTTCGATCGCGCCGTCGAGGTGTGGACGCTGATGTACCGCCACGTGGTGAAGCAGCATGACCAC
>JBFJTV010000360.1:0-3476 GCA_041625075.1 Candidatus Polarisedimenticolaceae bacterium
GAGCGACCATTCGACCGGCGGACTACCAGCCGCCCCTTCCCGCCGAGCGGTTCATCGTCAGGGACGCTCCGGACGCCGAGGCGGTCCCTCTCGACGTTCTGTTCATCGGTGGCGGCCCCGCGGGTCTCGCCGGTGCGATCGAGCTCGCGCGTCTGGTCAAGGAAGACGGCAGCCTCGGCGAGATCGAGATCGGTGTCCTCGAAAAGGCGGAGTCGCTCGGCGAGCACTGCCTTTCCGGCGCGGTCGTCGATCCGCGCGCCTTTCGCGAGCTCTTCCCCGACCTCGAGGACAAGGACTTCCCCTTTCGAACGCCGGTCAGCGAGGACCGCGTCTATCTCTTGAGCGAGACCGGCAAGACGCGACTTCCGACTCCGCCGACGATGCGAAACCACGGCAACTACGTCGCGTCGATCTGCGAGATCGTCCGCTGGCTCGGCGAGAAGGCCGAGGATCTCGGGGTCAACGTCTTCACCGGGTTCCCCGCCGACGCGTTTCTCGTCGAGAACGACCAGATCGCGGGCGTGCGGACCGCTCCCACGGGTCTCGATCGCGACGGCAACCCCGGGTCCGGTTACAGCCCGCCCACCGATCTCGTGTCGCGCGTCACCGTTCTCGCCGAGGGGACACGCGGGCCGCTAACCCAGGCGTGGCTTGCATGGCAGAACAACGGCTCCGCCAACCCGCAGATCTACGCGCTCGGTGTCAAGGAGCTGTGGGAGGTCGGCAAGCCGCTCGGTGCGGTGATCCACACGCTGGGCTGGCCCCTACCCAAGGACGCCTTCGGTGGGAGCTGGATCTACCCCATGGACGACGGGCTCGTCTCGTTCGGGCTCGTCGTGGGGCTCGACTATCGCCAGCACGATCTCGACGTCCACGTTCTTCTTCAGCGACTCAAGGGCCATCCGCTGCTGCGGGAGATCCTCAACGGCGGCGAGCTGGCCGAGTGGGGAGCCAAGACGATTCCCGAGGGCGGGTACCACGCCTGGCCCGAGCGTTTTCACGGCGACCGCGTGCTGCTCGCGGGCGACGCCGCCGGTCTCGTCAATGTCCCGACGCTCAAGGGCATCCACTATGCGATGCAATCGGGGATCTACGCGGCCCGGACGATCTTCAAGGCGCTCAAGAACGACGACGCCTCCGCGGCCCGCCTCGCCGAGTACACCTCGCTGATCCGCGGCAGCTACATCCGAGACGATCTCCATGCCACGCGCAACATGCGGCTCGCGTTCAAGTCGGGTTTCTGGACCGGTGGGATCAAGGCCGGGCTGATGTCGCTCACCGGCGGGGTGTTTCCCGGAGCGCGGATCCACAGCGAGGAGGACGCCGCCGAACCACGCCGGGTCACCGCTCGTACCGAGTTCACACCCGACGGCAAGACCACGTTCAGCAAGCTGGACTCGGTCTTTCGGTCGGGCAATGCCACACGCGACGACATCCCGAGCCACCTGATCGCGAAGGAAGACGTCCCGCGTGCCGTTGCCGAGCTTTACGCGCACATGTGTCCCGCCGGCGTTTACGAGTGGGACGGCGAGCGTCTGGTGATCAACGCGCCCAATTGTGTCGATTGCAAGGCCACTGACGTGCTCGGCCCACGGTGGACCCCACGCGAGGGCGGAAGCGGCCCGAAATACAAACGCATGTAAGGGCTGGCGATGGTGAGGATCAAACGCGTCGCCCGGAGGACCTTCAGCCGGCTCACCTCGGGGTTACGCGGACCGCTTCCGACCCTGTCGGAGGAAGAGCGCAAGCGGCTCAGAACGCTTTGTATGTTTCTCGGGCCGTACCGCAACCTGACCACGCTGACGGCATCGATCCTGGCACTTCACCCGAACTGTCAGGTTCTCAACCACGCCGGCGAGCGCGTCTTCGACGACAACCGCGTCAACTTTCTGTTCGACTACACCGACGACAAGTTCCACGCTTTTTGCAAGTTCGCGATCGCGGCGTCGCAGGGAGGGGAGCACGGCGACTACGGCGGTTCGATCACGCTGTCGCACGCCTTCGAGCACACGAAGACGCGCGAGGTCTACGAGCGGCGTTTCGGTGGCAGCCTGTTACGCGAGGAGGTGCGCTCCATTGCGTGGAAGGAATCGCTCCGTGTCGCCAACTTCATCCGCAGGCATGACGTCGATATCCCGGGGTTGCTCGAGCGAAACCCGAAGATCCGCTTTCTGATGCCGGTTCGGAACCCGTTGGATTGCGCGGTCTCCAACAGCAAGACCGGCCACGTCCAGCACTTCAAGGACCTGAGATCCGACGCTCCGATCGAAGCGATCCTCGATGCCTTTCTTCGCGAGTATGCGTGGTTCGTGCGTCTGGAGGAACAATTCCCAAGAAGGTTCTTCAGCTTCCATCAGGACGAGGTGGATGCGGAGATGCTGCGCGGCCTGGCGCGCTTTCTCGAGCTCGATGCGACCAGGACGTGGATCGAGGATGCCCTCGAAATCTACGACGTCACCGGCAAGTACACGCACTCAGGCGAGCTCGTGGGGCGGTACGAGTCCATGGTGCGGCTGCACTTCGACTGGAGCCCGGATCGTCGCGAGCGTCTTCTTCGCTTCGCCGGGGAGCAGCGGTCTCAGCCTTCGAGCAGGTAGCCCAGCCAGGGCCACTGCAGGCGAGCGCGGTTCCGCAATCGCTGGCGTGTCGTCTCCGGTAGCACGAAGAACCCGATCCACGCGAGACCGGCGAGCATCACGAACACCCCGACGGTGTGTGTGATCGCAGCCACCCGTTCGACGGCGGGCTCGGTCAGCAGGCCAAAGCGGTAGAACAGCTCGTTCCAGTCGTGATCGCCGCCCCCGACCAGCGGTAGCGCGAGCGACCGCGCGTCGCCCATGTACACCGAGATGCCGATGAAGTTCTGACCGAACCACCACAGACAGAAGGCGGCGGAGAAGGGCTTACCCTCGCGCAGGAGAAACCACGCGACCAGCGAGGCGGGCACGAGCAGCTGTCCCAGCGTACCGCCGAGGTAGTGCATCGTGGACCCGGCAAAGCTGAAGAACAGATGACCGGCCTCGTGAAACGCGAGATTGACATAGTCGAGAAAGCACCATCTCGACGCCCCGCTGCCGAGACTCAGCGTCCACCACACCACCGGTGCGAGCAGCGCAGCGCGGGGCCAGTGGACTCGCGCGGACGGTCCGACGGTTCCGACCCCTGCGGATTCCATGGGGTCAATCTAGGTCCCGCGAGCGGGAAAGGCACCGCGGCGATCAGGGGGGAGAGATCGTCCGGCGATAGAGCAACCAGTGCATTCCCGAGAGGTCGGAGTACGGGAAAGTCGCGCGGAGCGTGTATTTGTTATTGAGACGGTCGGTGATCGTCTCCTGGACTTCCCCGACCTCGCCGATGCGGTGCAGCAGCCACCACCCCGGGCCTTCCCGCGGATAGCTCGGCCCCGAGACCAGGATGACCCGGGCCTCCCGCGGCAGGAACTTCTGGTAGTAGGCGATGACCCCGCGGTTGCGAAA
>JBFJTV010000361.1:0-3406 GCA_041625075.1 Candidatus Polarisedimenticolaceae bacterium
CGGGTTGACGAAGACGATGTAGGCCATCGTCATGAAGGTCGTCAGACCGCCGAGGATCTCGGTGCGAACGTTGGTCCCGTTCTCGTGAAGACGGAAGAGACGCTCGATCATCGCGGCGTCAATCCTCCTGGGCTCGATCGACCCCCGGACCGTCGAGTTCGAGCTCTGACGCGACCGAGCGCATGGCCTCGAGAACGAACTCGATCAGCGCGTCGAGCTCCATCCCGAGCTCCTCGGCGCCGAGCACGATGTGCTCGCGGTCCACGCTTCGAGCAAACCCCTTGGCCTTCATCTTCTTGCGGACCGATTTGACCCTGACTTCGTGCAGCGACTTCCTGGGTGTCACGAGCGCGCAGGCCGTCAGAAAGCCGCACAGCTCGTCGCTCGCGAACAGCGAGCGCTCGAGCGACGTCGTGCGGGGCACCCCGGTGTAGACTGCGTGGGACAGGATCGCGGTGCGAAACCACTCCGGGTAGCCCTGGCTCTCGAGAATCTCGACTCCGCGAAACGGGTGGTTTTCGGGGTCGGGCCAGCGTTCGTAATCGAAGTCGTGAAGAAGACCCACCAGACCCCATGCGTCCTCGTCCCCGCCTTTGTCGCGAGCGTGGGCTCGCATCGCGGCTTCGACGGCGAGCGCGTGCTTGATCAACGCGGAATTCTTCGTGTACTCGTTGAGCAATGCGAGCGCCTGGTCTCGCGACGGCAGCTCGGCGGAGGTGTGTTCGCCCATCCCGACCTCCCCCGGTCGTTGACCGGTCTTTGACCACCATGTTAGCGTGACTTTTTTCAGGAGCGCTTTTTATGGATCTCGTTCACCCCGAGGTCGATCGCCATCTCGCGAGACTGGCCGAGCCGTCCGACCCCGTCCTGCGCGAGATGGAGGCGCTCGGCACCGAGCGCGGGTTCCCGATCGTAGGCCCGCAGGTCGGTGCGATGTTGGAGGTTCTGGCCACGGCGATCGGTGCTCGCCGTGTTCTCGAGCTCGGTTCGGGGTTCGGGTACAGCGCGTACTGGTTCGCACGCGCGGTGGGTCCCGAGGGCCTCGTGGTGCTTACCGAGGGCTCGGCGGAGCAAGCCCGGGAGGCTCGCGACTTCATGGAGCGCGGAGGATTCGCCGACAGGGTTCGGATCGAAGTCGGCGACGGTCTCGCGATCGCGCGCGGGCTCGAGGGTGAGTTCGATATCGTGTTCAACGATGTCGACAAGCACGACTACCCGAGCGCGCTCGATGTTGCTCTCGAGCGTTTGAGACTCGGGGGTCTGTTCATCTCCGACAACATGTTGTGGCGTGGCAACGTGCTGGCCGACGAAGCTCCCGACGCCTCGACGGCCGGAATCAACGAGCTGACCCGCAGGCTATACGCCTCGCCGGAGCTCGCGACGACCCTCATCCCCCTTCGTGACGGGGTCACCGTCTCCGTCAGACGCGGACCCGGTCGATGAAGAAGGGAAGGCTCGAACGGGGCGACCCCGCACCGCTTCTTCGTGGGACCGACGCCCTGGGCAACCAAATCGATCTCGCGTCGTTTCGCCCGCGACCCGTTCTCGTCGAGTTCCACCGCGGGACCTGGTGACCGAATTGCCGGCGACGGCTCGCGCAGTTGCGCGACAGTTACCCTTCGATGGAAAACGCGGGCGGGCGGCTCGTCGTCGTGCTCTGCCAGAAGCGGAGGGCCGTTGCGGCGTACGTCAAACGCAACCCCAAGCCGTTTCCGATCGTCGTCGATGAGGAACGCTCGCTCGCGCGGGGCTGGGGCGTCTACCACGGCCTGGGAATCGACGCCGTCAACATCGCCAGACCGGCCTCGTTCGTGGTGGATCCGGAGGGCGCGATCCGCTTCGCCCACGTCGCCGCGACCCAGTTTCAATCCGCCGACATCGAAGAGCTTCTCGAACTCATCCGCGAGTTTGCGCGGTAGCCCTGTCGTGTGACCGAAAGCCGCCCCGCCGCCGCGCGAGTGCGGCTAGAATCTCACCCTGGAGGTCGACGTGGAACGGCCGTTCGTCTACATGAACATGGCGATGACCGCGGACGGGAAGATCACGTCGGCGACCCGGGAGTACCCCACCTTTACCACCGCTCGTGACAAGAAAACGATGGATCGGCTCCGGGCCGAGGCCGACGCCGTCCTGGTGGGAGCGGGCACGTTGAGGGCCGACGATCCCCCGCTCGGCGTTCGCGACCCGGAGATGCGCGAGTACCGCCGGACCCTCGGCAAGCCCGAGGGCGTCATCAACGTCCTCGTGACCGCCAGCCTCCGCGTCGACGCCGGTGCGACGTTCTTCTGCGAGCCCTCCTCGGCGGCGAGGATCGTCGCCACGGTCGAGGAAGCCCCAGAGAAGCTCGTCCGGCCCCTCGAGGAAGTCGCCGAGGTGTGGCGGATCGGACGTGGAAACGTCGATATCGTCAGGCTGCTGGGCGCGCTCCGTGAACGCGGGGTCGAGCGACTGCTCGTCGAGGGGGGTGGCGAGCTGAACTGGAGCTTCATCCGCGACGGCCTGCTCGACGAGCTGTTCGTCACGATCGCGCCCAGCCTCCTCGGCGGCCGGGATGCGCCGACCCTGCTCGAGGGCGAGGGTCTGCCGATGGATCAACGAATAAGGTTGCGGCTGCTGTCGGCGGACCGCCACGGTGACGAGCTGTACTGTCGCTACGCGGTGGCCCGCGAATGAGGCCAGGCCGCGAATCCGCCGAGCAGAAGAACACGCGCGCGCGAAAGATCGCCCGGAAGCTCCATGAGATCTACCCGGAGGCCGAGACCGCGCTCGACCACGGCAGCGCGCTCGAGCTCCTGGTTGCCACCATCCTGTCGGCGCAGTGCACCGACGAGCGCGTCAACCAGGTGACGCCGCATCTTTTCCGGCGTTATCCGACCGCCGCCGACTACGCGCGTGCCGACCCCGGCGAGATGGAGACGATCATCAAGTCCACGGGGTTCTTTCGGCAGAAGGCGAGATCGCTGATCAAGCTCGGCAAAGGGCTGCTCGAGGACTTTGACGGCGAGGTTCCCGACCGCCTGGAGGATCTCGTCAAGCTCCCCGGCATCGGGCGAAAGACGGCGAACGTCGTTCTCGGCACGTGGTTCGGAATCCCCGGCATCACGGTCGACACGCACGTCAAGCGTCTTTCCCGGCGTCTCGGACTGACGAAGGAAACCGACCCGGTCAAGATCGAGTTCGCGCTGATGGAGCTTCTTCCGAAGGCCGACTGGACCTTCGGCTCGCACGCATTGATCTGGCACGGCCGCCGGGTGTGCAAGGCCCGAAAGCCGGCGTGCGCGGAATGTGGTCTCGACGCACTCTGTCCGTGGCCCGAGAAGACCCCCTCCTGACCCCTCGGGAACCCCCACCAGGAAAGGGTCTTCGCATCCTTTTTGCCCCGCTTTCGCCGGGGGCGGCGCGATCC
>JBFJTV010000362.1:0-3383 GCA_041625075.1 Candidatus Polarisedimenticolaceae bacterium
CACGGTGAGCATCAGGATGGTCGGGATCACGATCTCGTTGGCCGGGATCGCGATGACGTAGGTCAACAAGATCAGACCGCTCAGCCCGATCAGAATGCCGAACGGGTTGAGAAAGTCGATCGCGTGGACGGCCAGGCTCGTGTCACCGACGGTGATGTTCGACAGCAGCCAGATGACCGCACCGGCGGGAAGCGCGAAGATGATCGCACGCCAGAGCACGAAGATGGTCCGGTCGATCAACGAGGTGTACAGCGTCTGAAACACGCGGGGCGGCCGGTACGGCGGCAGCTCGAGGCTGAAGGTCGAGACCTCGCCCCGGAGCAGCGTTCGCGACAGCAGCCACGACACCACGAACGACAGCACGATTCCGAGCACCGCGACGGCGACGACCGAAGCGGCCGAGATCAACCCCGCGAGATAGGCCGGTGCGAGTCCCCCGATGAAGATCGACGCGAGCAGGATCTGGGTCGGCCACCGCCCGTTGCACAAAGCGAAGTTGTTCGTGATGATCGCGATCAGACGCTCGCGCGGGCTCTCGATAATCCGGGTCGCGATCACCCCGGCAGCGTTGCACCCGAAGCCCATCGCCATGGTGAGCGACTGTTTGCCGTGCGCGCCGGCGCGCTTGAACATCCTGTCCAGATTGAACGCCACACGCGGCAGATACCCGAAGTCCTCGAGCAGCGTGAAGAGCGGGAAGAAGATCGCCATCGGCGGCAGCATGACGCTGATGACCCACGCCGTCGCGAGGTACATCCCGTCGAGCAGGAGACCGTCGAGCCACCACGGCATCCCAATCGCTGCCGCGCCGTTCTTCAAAAGTGGGTGGAGGTTGTCGATCAGCAGCGTCGCCAGCATCTGCGACGGGACGTTGGCCCCGGCGATCGTCAGCCAGAAGACCACCGTCAGCATCGCGATCATCAGCGGGAAGCCGAACAGACGGCTCGTGACCAGACGATCGATGGCTCGATCGAGATCGAAACGCGGTTTCTTGTCGGCCGGGCTGACCGCGCGGTCGGCGATCCTCGCCGCCATCGTGTAGACGTTTTCGACCACCGCCTGGTGGAAATCGCGTCCGACGTGCCAGCGAAGTTGCGATAAGGTCGAGAAGATCTCGGTCGTGTCCGGGACGACCGTGGCGGGCACGGCCTGTGCCGTCCCACCGGCGGCGGCCGCGAGCGAGGCGCCGTCCTCGGTTTGCTGCAGGGTGCCGATCTCACCGCGCCGGACGGCCTCGACGATGCGCTCGTCGCCGTCGAGCATCCGCGTCGCGACCCACGGCGCGTTGGGAAGATTCGGATATGCGTCCTCGAGCAGGGCGGCGAGACGTCCCACCGCGTCCTTGAGCGCGGGCGACCTTCCGCCCAGTCGTAGCGGCTTGCTCACGACCTGCCCGCTCGCGACCTCGCTGATCGCGCGGTTGAGCTCTTCGAGGCCCTCGTTGTACCGCGCGGCGGTGGCGACGACCGGTACGCCGAGATCGCGGGCGAGCCGGCGCGGATCGACCGCGAGACCGCGACGCTTGGCTTCGTCCATGAGATTCAGACAGACGACGACCCGGTCGGTGATCTCGAGCACCTGCAGCACGAGGTTGAGGTTGCGCTCGAGCCGCGTCGCATCCACGACGATGACCGTCACGTCGGGTTGCCCGAACAAAATGAAGTCGCGCGCGATCTCTTCATCGTAGCTCGACGACAGCAGCGAGTAGGTCCCCGGGAGGTCCACCAGCTTGTATCGCTGGCCACCGAGCGCGAAGCCGCCCTCGGCGCGCGTGACCGTCTTGCCCGGCCAGTTCCCGGTGTGCTGTCGCAGACCGGTCAGGGCGTTGAACACGGTGCTCTTGCCCGTATTGGGGTTACCGGCGAGAGCCACGACGTAGTCCCAGTTCTTCATGTCCACGCCGAGCTTCACCAGATTGGCGAGGTTGTGCACCGGGCAGGTCGAACAGTCTTCGTGCGCGGCCCGGCTCATGATGCGGCCCTCGTTTCGATCGGCGTGACGTGAATCCAGTCGGCCTGCTCGCGCCGGAGCGCGATCAGGGCCCCACGGATGCGGTAGGCTGTCGGGTCACCGCCCGGGCTGCGCATCTCGGCCTCGACCACGGTCCCGGGGACGATCCCGAGATCGAGCAAGCGCCGCCGCTCGGGCCCGCGACAGGCACCCGAGAGACCGACGACCGTCGCGCTCTCACCGAGCTGCAGCCCGGAGAGTCGCGAGAAAGCTTCCTCCGCGGGCGTGTGCTCCTCGAGCGCGACCACCGAGAGGTTCGACGCGACGACTTGCGCGAGGACGTGCTCCTCGCCGTCAGCCTCGAAGCGAACGCGGCGCGGCGACGACTCGAGCACGCGGATGCGCATTCCCGGGTGGAGCCCGGCCGCGAGGATCTGCGCGTAGAGCGCCTCGGGCTCGTCCTCGACGTGGACGATCTCGCCTGCCTGCCCCGCCTCGAGGTCGGGGAGCGGCTTCCCGCTGGGCGGAACGATCTCGCCGCTCGACGTCGGGATCGGATCGCCGTGCGGGTCGAATCGTGGAAAACCCATGCTGGCGGCCAGCGCGTCCGCTTCGTCCGCGGTCATCTCGTGCTCGCGCTGTTCGGCCTGCGCGTGCCACTCGGTTGGCGCGACTCCGGTCTGGTCGGAGAGATAACGCTCCCACAGGCGGTGAACACGGATGACCCGGAGCGCGTAGCTTCGGCCCTCCGAGGTCAGCGTGACGAGCCCGCCGACCGACGTCACGAGCTCCAACTGGCCCAGTCTTTCGACGATCTCGGCCGAGCGATTCCCCGACACCCCCAGGGCACCCGAGAGACTCTGCAGCGTGCACGGCTGGCGACGCGCCTCGCAGTCGTAGACGTGCTTGAGCGCGTCCTCGATCCTGACGCGGTCGCTCGCGCGCATGCCGCGTCGCCAACGCCACCACAGCCCCGTGACCGGCCAGAACAGCACGACGCCCGCAGCCGTGGCGAGCACGACGATCAGCAGCGCGACGATCGGATTGGAGTTCGAAAGCATCCGACTCCCTCGAGAGCCCCCGCCTTTATTTTTAGGGTAGTCAAAATTTGGGTTTCGTGCAACCTAAACCTCTCAGACGCCAGGGAGATCCTTTGCCCCGGGCGGAGAGAAGTCCCAGGAACGAGGCGTTTTCTTGGTCCGGGGGGCCCAAGAATCGAGAGCCTCCGGGCTCTACCGAAACCCTGTGTGTCCCGGTTTTGGGCCGCGGGGTTTCTGGAGGTCGCGCAGCTTGGCGTACTTCAGAAAGGTCATGTAGGCGTTGATCGAGCAGACCATGAAGCCGTCGAACCCGTCGAGAAAGCCGAGCCGCCAGACGTAGTCCCGCAGGAACCGCGAGGTCGGGTTCAGCAGCACCTTGAGCACGTTGCTGCG
>JBFJTV010000363.1:0-3370 GCA_041625075.1 Candidatus Polarisedimenticolaceae bacterium
CGGAGCTCACCGTCGGCGACGCTCCAGATGTAGATCGAGTTGAAGAGGTTGGCATCCGAGAGCGAAAAGGCGAGATACCCACCGTGGGGGGACCACACGTAGTCGAACAGCAGGCCGCGCTTCTCGTCGGCGACCTCGATGACCTTGCGATCCTCGATCGTGAGCACGTAGAGCTTGCCCTGGCTGTCCGAGAACGCGAGGCGTTTTCCGTCGGCCGACCACTCGGGCGCGTACAGCATCCCGGCGAACTCGGTCGTCAGCTGCTCGGGCTCGCCGGAGCCGTCCTGATCCATCAGATAGATCTGCTCCTCTCCCGTCGCATCCGAGACAAAGGCGATCTTGGAGCCGTCCGGTGACCATCGCGCCCACTTGTCGTGCGCGTTCGACGAGTTGGTCAGATTGCGGGTCGGGCCCTTCTCGATCGGGACGGTGAAGATGTCACCGCGCGCGACAAAGAGCGCCCGCTCGCCCTTCGGGCTCAGCTCGAAGTCCTCGATGGCATCCGCCGCCGAGTATCGGGAGGGCCGCATCGAAAGACCGTCGTCGGGAACCGTAATCGAGATAGACGTGTTCTCGCCGGTCGCGACGTCGAAGACCTCGAGCTCTCCGTCCAGCTCGTAGACGATCCGGCTCTTGCCATCCGAGCTTGGCCAGCGCACGTCCCACTTGGTGCTGTCGGTCAGCCGCTCGACCGTGTCCGTGGCGGGGTCGTAGCTGTAGAGATTGAGCGTGTCGTCGCGGTCCGATGCAAAGAAGATCTTGTCGCCGATCCACATCGGGTCGCGCTCGGTGCGCGGCGTCGCGGCGAATCTCGTCGCCGTGTTCTTCTTCAGATCGAAGATGTAGAGATTCTGCGCCCAGCCGCCCTCGTAGCGTTTCCACGTCCGGAAGTCGCGAAACAAGGGGGAGTAGGCGATCTTCTTTCCGTCGGGGGAGAAGTCACCGGCGCCCGAGGTCGGCATCGGCAGCTTGACGGGAAGACCGCCCTCGGCATCGACGGTGTACAGCGCCGTCTCGGTGCTCCCGCCGTTGGCATCGCGGAGCGACCGGAAGACGACGGCCTTGCTGTCGGGTGTCCAGCCGTAGACCTGGTTGTCGTAGCCCCACCGCGGGGCGAGCGGTCCGCGTGCCGGATAGAACGTGAGCTGTTTCGGGACACCACCGGTCGACGGGATGACGTAGACCTGCTCGTCGCCGTCGTACTGTCCGGTAAACGCGATCCACTTGCCATCAGGCGAGTACTTCGCGAAGAGCTCCTGGCCGGGGTGCGCCGTAAGCCGCGAAGCCAGGCCACCGGTTGCCGGCGCCCGCCAGAGATCCGCGCCGTAGCTGAAAACCACCTCGTCCCCATGGATGTCCGGGAAACGCAGCAGCTTGGTTTGCGCGAAGGGAACCGCGATCCCCGCTGCCGCCAGAACCATCAAGACGCATAGAAAAGCCCTCGCCAGCGATCTACTCATGGCCTGCTCCGCTCCTTGCCTTGGAAGTCCGCAACGCTACCACAAAGTCCACCGAACCGGTCTTGCGCGCGAGGGATTCCGGGTCGGGGTGGCCTACGTTGCCAGTGCTTGAAACGGCTCTATATTATGGACTGACCGCAGGCGAGAAACCTGCGACGGAGGATACCATGGACAAGCACCGTCAGGCTCGCGGGCTAATGGTCTTCGCGGCGGTCGCGACGCTGTGCCTGTGGCTCTCGCCGGACGCTCGGGCGCAGGAGGATTGCTCGGCCGACGTCTCTGCGGATCTCAAATACACGCAGGAAGGGACCGACGTCACCATGTACGAGTTCCAGGTCGAGGTCAGCACCAGCGAAGACTGCGCCCGGATTCACTACGATCTCGTGATCGACGAACAGCTACCCAACGGTCAAACGAAGAAAGTCCGCAAGCCCCGCATGGTCAAGCTCAACGACGGCTCGCTTTCGGAGGTCGTCGAGTACCGCATGAGCTCGGAGCTCGAGATGTTGGGCTTCGAGGCAAAGATCGTCAGCTGCCAACGCTGCACGATCATGCCCTGACCGGGGCCCGGCTAGGTCGCCTGCCAGATCTCCTCGCTGACCGGCCGCCGCGCGACGCGGATCCGTTGCGCGCGCATGTCGTCGCCGCGCAGCTCGCGTAGCGCATAGGTCACGAACTCCCGCGACACGCGTTTGCGCCAGTGCAACACGAAGTCGGTGTTGTCCATCGGCTTGGCCATCTTGTAGGCGAGATCGGCCGCCTCCTCGATCGACCCGTCGGTCAGCTTCTTCCCGACGAGTACGGCGGCCGCGTCCTCGGAGCGGAGCGGGCTCGACGCCACCGATCCCAGCACGATCCGAGCGTCTCGCACGACCCCGTCGTTCCCGGACTGCACCGCGGCCGCCACCGACAAGACCGGGAAATCGATCGAGCCACGCCGCCTGAGCTTCCAGTAGGTGCTCTTCCAGCCGTCGGCCGGATCGAGGAGGACTTGCGAGACGACCTCGTCACGGCGCCGTGTGAGATAGTCGATCCCGTCGTTGTGGTAGAGCTCCGCGACCTTGATGATGCGCTCTCCTTCCTTGGCGGAAACGAGCTTGACGCGAGCGCCCAGCGCCATCAAAGCCGGACCGAGATCCGTGGACGTCACCGCGAGACACTTCGGGCTCGAGGTCGCGACCCAGCAGATCTCGCCGTCCTTCTTCATGCAAAAGTCGATCGCCTTGCGCCACTCGTAGTTTTGGTCGTAGTAGTTGCAACGCGTGTCGATGCACAGGTTGCCGCCGAGAGTTCCGATGTTGCGGATCTGCGGCGTCGCGACCTGCACGGAGGCTTGCCACAGTCCCGTGTACTGCTCTCTCACGGCCGGCGTCCGAACGAGATCGGTCATCGTCAACCCGGCTCCGAGGAGGAGTCCGGCCCCGTTTCCCGTATCGCGCAGCCCGGGGATGCCTCGCAACCCGATGACGACCTTCGGAACCTGTTGCCGGCGCTTCATGTTGGGGAGCAGGTCGGTTCCTCCCGCCATGATCATCGCTTCGGGGCCGTGGTCGGCAAGCATCGCCGAGGCCTCGCGAACGCTCTTTGGGGCGAGGTAGCGGAAGTGCGGCAACCTCATCATGACGTTTTCACCTTCTTCTTGGATCGCGGTGCGTTGGTCGCGCGGCCGTCACCGCCTTCCCAGGGCGGCGGGACGTCGAGCGCCTCCGGCCACGTGATCTCGGGGAACCGCCGCGGTCCGTAACGTCCGGGCCCGCCGCGCGCCTTCTCGTCGAGCGCCTTCAGGACCTTCTCGGGAGTGATGGGCACCTCGTCGACACGAACGCCCACCGCGTCGTAGACCGCATTCGCCACCGCCGGCATGATCGGGAGCAGCGGACCCTGCCCGCACTCCTTGGCGCCGTACGGAC
>JBFJTV010000364.1:0-3360 GCA_041625075.1 Candidatus Polarisedimenticolaceae bacterium
CGAAGGAGTACACCTGCTTCTACGCCAAGGTCCTCGATCGCCACCTCCCCACGGCGGTGGACGTGCTCTCGGACATCGTGCGCCACCCGAAGCTCGACCCGGTCGAGGTCGAGCGCGAGCGCAAGGTCGTGGTGGAAGAGATCCGGATGGTCGAGGACACGCCCGACGAGCTGGTCTACGATCTGTTCGCCGAGCATTTCTACCCCAGACACCCCCTTGGCCGGCCGATCCAGGGCACCGAGGAGACGGTCGGATCGCTGACCCGCGCGCGGCTGCTGCGCTACTTCAAAAGCGCCTATCGCCCCGGGAACCTACTGATCGTGGCTGCCGGGAACCTGCGGCACGCCCGGGTGGCTGGCGTGGTCAAGAAGACCTTCGGCTGCATGGAGAGGGGCCGCACCACCACGGATCGCTCGAGACCCCCGCGGCCCCGCAACGGGATCGTCAAACGCTCCAAGAGGGAACTCGAACAGATTCATCTCTTGCTGGGACTCCCTGCCCATCCACAGACGTTCGACGAGCGATACACCATGCTCGTCCTCAACACGTTGCTGGGCGGGACGATGTCGTCCCGGCTGTTCCAGAAGATCCGCGAGCAACGCGGGCTGGCCTACAGCATCTACTCGGCCGTCAACGCCTTCAAGGACTGCGGGTTTCTGATGGTTTACGGGGCGACGAACCCGAGCCAGGGGAGCGCGATGGTCGAGCTCACGCTGGAGGAGCTCGTCGATCTCCGCGAGAACGGACCGATCGCCGAGGAGCTCGAGGTGGCCAAGGAACATCTCAAGGGCTCGCTCATGCTGGCGTTGGAGTCCACGTCGAGCCGGATGTCGAACGTGGCTCGCCAGGATCTGCACTTCGGCCGGCAGTTCACGCTCGAGGAGATCCTGGGAGGAATCGATGGGGTCAGCATCGACCGCATCCACGCGATGAGCCGGGAGCTGTTTTGCGATTCTCGCGTCGCACTCGCCGCGGTCGGACGTCTGAGCCCGTTTCGAATGACCGAGAAGGCACTGCGTCTATGAGCGACCACGTCGCGCGGGTCAAGATCCAGCGGTTGCCCGGCGGGGTAGATCTCCCGTTTCCGGAGCCAGCCACGGCGCACGCGGCGGGAATCGATCTCAGGGCGCGGGTCGATGGGTCGCTCACCCTCGAGCCCGGACGCCGGGCGCTGGTTCCGACCGGGATCGCGATCGCGCTTCCCGAGGGCTACGAGGCCCAGGTGCGTCCCCGCAGCGGGCTGGCGATCCACCGGGGTCTGACATTGCTCAATGCGCCCGGCACGATCGACGCCGACTACCGCGGCGAGATTCGCGTGATCCTGGTGAACCTCGGGAACGAGCCGGTCGTCGTCGAGCGGGGTGAGCGGATCGCGCAGATGGTGATTCAGAGATTGCCCCGGATCATCCTCGAGGAAGTCGACGCCTTGCCGGGGAGCGAGCGTGGTGCGGGCGGGTTCGGACATACGGGGGACAAGTGACGCTGCGCCTGGTGCCTCTCGGTAGCGGATCCCAGGGAAACGCCACGCTCGTGGAGCTCGGCGAGACCCGCATCCTGGTCGATGCCGGGCTCTCTGCCAAGATGCTGACCCGCCGGCTTGCGGCGGTCGGGGCCGAGCCGACGACCGTTCGTGCCATCCTGCTGACGCACGAGCACCAGGACCACGCGCGCGGTGCCGAGAAGTTCTCGCGCCGCCACGGCGTTCCGGTGGTCTGCGCGGTCGAGACGCTCGAGGCGATGGACCTCTCGCCGGCCCACGTCGCCGGGTGGCAGGCGATGGCCCCGGGGTCGCAGTTCGAGATCGACGGGATCCGGGTCGACCCGTTCCCGGTGCCCCACGACGCGGTCCGGCCGGTCGGTTTCGTGCTCGACTGCGCGGGCACCAGGGTCGCGATCGCTACCGATCTCGGGCAGGCGACCACGGTCGTCGCGCAACGGATGCGGGGTTGCGACGTCTTGATGATCGAATCCAACCACGACGAGACGATGCTTCGGGACGGGCCCTATCCCTGGCAGCTCAAACAACGTGTCGGGGGGCGGCTGGGACATCTCTCGAACGACGAGGCCGCGGCGCTCGTCGCGTACACGGCCAACGACAACTGCCGCGTCGTCGTCCTCGCGCATCTCTCGGAGCACAACAACCGACCCGATCTTGCAAAGCGGGTCGTTTCCCGCGCGCTGGCGCGTTCGGGTCGCAACCACGTCTCCGTGCGCGTCGCGGCAACGCGCGGGCCGACCCCTCCGATCGTGCTGGAGCACTGCCGATGATCGAACGGTACACCCGCCCCCAGATGGGCCGTCTGTGGAACGAGGAGAGCAAGTACCGTGCGTGGCTCGAGGTCGAGCTGGCGGTTTGTGAGGTGCTGACCGCGCGAGGAATCATCCCCGAGAAGGACATGGAGGTCATCCGCGCCAAGGCCGACTTCGACGTCACGCGGATCCACGAGATCGAGGCCGAGGTCAAGCACGACGTCGTCGCCTTTTTGACGAGCGTCGCCGAGAAGATCGGCGAGGCCTCCCGCCATGTCCACTACGGCCTGACGTCGTCGGATGTTCTCGACACCGCGCAGGCGCTGCTGCTGGTTCGCGCGACGGACCACTTGCTCGAGGGAGTCGACGGTCTGATCGAGGTCCTGCGCCGCCGTGCATTCGAGCACCGCCACACCATCATGGTCGGTCGCACTCACGGCATTCACGCAGAGCCTTACACCCTCGGGCTCAAGTTCGCGGGGTGGTACACCGAGGCCAGACGTAACCGCGAGCGGCTGGCGGCGGCGCGCGAGGAGATCCGGTTCGGGAAGATCTCGGGCTCGGTGGGAACCTACGCCCACCTCGGCCCGGACGTCGAGGCCGAGGTGCTCGACCGTCTGGGCCTCAAGGTCGAGCCGGTATCGACCCAGGTGATCCCGCGGGACCGCCACGCGAGCCTGGTCTCGACGCTCGGAATCCTGGCGTCCTCGCTCGAGCGCATCGCCACCGAGATCCGAAACCTCCAGCGCACCGACGTCAGAGAGGTCGAGGAACCCTTCAAACGAGGCCAGAAGGGATCGTCGTCGATGCCGCACAAGCGCAACCCGATCGGCTGCGAAAACATCACGGGGCTGGCCCGGCTCGTCCGCGCCGATGTCCAGGCCGCGCTCGAGAACGTCGCGCTGTGGCACGAACGGGACATCTCGCACTCGTCGGTGGAACGGGTGATCCTCCCCGACGTGACGATCGTCTCGGACTTCATTCTCGCCCGGATGACCCGCATCCTCGACGGCCTGCTGGTCTACCCCGAGAGGATGATCGAGAACATGAACCGCCTGAAGGGTCTCGTCTACTCCCAGGCGGTGCTGCTGGCGCTGGCGAGGGCGGGTC
>JBFJTV010000365.1:0-3342 GCA_041625075.1 Candidatus Polarisedimenticolaceae bacterium
GCGTGTACCCAAGTTTCTCCAGCGCCGAGACGGCGTCCCCCCGGAGCCGGTCGCCGCTACCGGCGGCGGCCGGCGGCGGCGCCGACCGTCTCGAGCCCCGGCTCTCGCGCTCGAGGCGGTCGCGGAGCTCGAGCAGGATCCGGTCGGCCGTCTTGCGCCCGATGCCGGGGATCCGTTCGAGACGGTCGCGGTCGCCGTCGAGGACGGCCTGCTCGAGATCGTCCGCCTCGATCCCCGAGAGGACCGCCAGCGCCATACGCGGGCCGACCCCCGAGATGGCGAGCAGACGCTCGAACACACCCCGCTCCGCCGCCGTCGTGAACCCGAACAGCTGCAGCGCGTCCTCGCGAACGTGGGTGTGGACGAGCAGCGACGCGGTCGCATTCTCGCCGCGCCCCGCCAGGGTGTAGTAGGTGCTCAGGGGGATACGCAGCGAGTAACCCACCCCGCCCACGTCCAGAAGGACGTGCTCGGGTTTGCATTCCACAATGGTTCCGGTGAGGCGTCCGATCATCGCTGGGCGCGCGCATTCTACCACGCTCACCCGGAGGGTCAGGAGCGTGTCGATTCCCGCGTGGGACGGGTCGTGCGCGCGATCGCGGCTGCCGACCGGGCGTGGACCAGGTGGCAGTAGGCGACGGCCAGGGCGTCGGCACGATCGGAGTTGCCGGGAGCGGATTCAAGCGACAGCAACCGCATCACCATGGCCTCGACCTGGCCCTTCTCGGCCCGACCGTTACCGGTCACCGAGCTTTTGATCTTCGCGGGTGTGTACTCGGTCACCGGGATCGCCAGACCCCCGAGGACGGCGAGCACGACGCCTCGCGCGTGCGCGAGCTGGAGCGCCGACCTCGCGTTGACCCCGTGAAAGGCGGCCTCGACGGCCGCGCTCTCGGGCTCCAAGCGACGCACGACCGCCTCGAACTCCTCCCGGAGCTGATGGAGACGTTCGGCGAGCGACCGCCCCGGGGTGAGCCGGATGTCGTCACACGCGAGCATCGTGGGGCGGTGAGCCGTGCCGGTCACGACGCCCCACCCCGTCCGCTGCGAGCCGGGGTCGACACCGAGAATACGCATCGTTGGTCTCCCCCGGCGGGTCGTGGGTCAGGTGACCTCGGCCCCCAGCTCGGACTCGTCGAAGTCGAGATTGGCGGACACCGACTGGACGTCGTCGTTGTCCTCGAGCGCTCCCAGAAGCTTGAGACACTGCGCCGCCTTCTTGCCGTCGAGGTGAACGGTGTTGCTTGGCTCCATCACCACCTCAGCCGAGTTCGTCGGGATCTCGGCCTGTTCGAGCGCCTCGCGGACCGCGAAGAACGCCTCGGGTGGCGTGCTCACCTCGAAATCGCCGTCCTCGAGCTTGTTGAGATCGTCGGCACCCGCATCGATGACGACTTCCATGAGCCGCTCTTCGGTGGCGGCCGAAGCGGGAACGACGAGCATCCCCTTCTTCTCGAACATCCAGGCGACGCTGTTGGGCTCGCCGAGATTGCCCGCGTGCTTGGTGAAGATGTGACGCACCTCGGGCGTGGTGCGCATCTTGTTGTCGGTATAGACCTCGACGTAGATCGCGACGCCACCGGGACCGTAACCCTCGTAGACGACCTCTTCGTAGACGGTCCCCGGAAGCTCACCGGTCCCCTTCTGGATCGCCCGCTTGATGTTGTCCGCCGGCATGTTGGCGGCCTTCGCCGCGGCGACCGCGGACCGCAGACGTGGGTTTCCCTCGGGGTCTCCGCCACCGAGACGCGCGGCGACGGTCATCTCCTTGATGATCTTGGTGAAGACCCTGCCGCGCTTGGCGTCCTGGGCCGCCTTCTTGTGCTTGATCGTGCTCCACTTGCTGTGACCGGACATACCTCAACCCTTCCACGCGGCGGTCCACTTTATCACGCGGGCATCGTTGCGGAGTCTCCACTGGCCCGACGCGCAGATGCCGTCGGTCAACCAGCCTCAGTCCGACGCGGGAGATGCCCCCGGGCCGCGGGACGGGAGCGCGGCGGGGCCGTAGGCGTACTTCAGACGTACGTCGAGGTCACGGCGGGCGACGGTCGTGCGAGCCGGTGAGCAGATACGGCGTCGGGATTAGAAGGTGTGGCGGAAGCCGATCAGCGCCGTAAAGTTGTCGTACCGGAACTCTCCGCCCTGCGCGTAGTACAGACCGCGGTCGACCTCGCCGTCCGGTTCGGCCACGAACTCGCAGGCGTTCGGAGTCGTGTCGCAGATGTTTGGCGGGTCGAGCGGGTCGAGCGGCACCAGACGCCCGCCGTCGACCAGCCCCCCGGCAACGATCTGGATCGCCCCGAACGACGTCGGGCCGGTATAGGTGGCGAGAAATTCGCGTAGTTGCGGGACCGACACGCCCAGGCTCGTCTGTCCGTTGAAGCCGATAAACATCGATCTCGATGACTGCGACCACGTCAGGTCGAAGAACAGGGCCCACTTGCGCTTGACGGTGTACTCGAGACCGCCGGTGACGTGCCACTCCCAGGCGTCGCGTGCATCGACCCGGGCGCCCTCGAGGTCGCTGACCGACGACGGCGAGTTGAAGCCGCCCGGGAAGGTCTGCAGCGTGGCGAACCCGCCGACCGAGAGGTCCATGTTGCGCGACAGGTCGTTGAACTCCTGGCTCGGCTCGAACCCGACGAAGGTGTAGCCGAAACCGAGCCCGATGTACGGGTTGAAGTTCGCCTTGGGGCGGAACCGGGCGTACATCGTCGTGCGGAGCGGGATCATTTCCATCGTGCCGGCGTTGATCTCGAAGACCCGGAAGTTGAAACGCTCGATCGAGGGGAACAGATCGCGGAAAAACTGCGCCTGCACCTCGATGTCGCCGACGTCGGTTTCCATGTAACCGGCGGAAAACTCGACGACGAAGATCTTGTTGACGGCATACTGCGCGGAGACGTTGATCAGCGGCGACGGCTGGATCGACAACGCATTGAACACGGCACTGTCGTTGCGAGGGTCTTCCCACGCGACCTCCGGAACGTCGTCGATATCGGTCAGGACGAGCTGGTTTGCCGAGTTGCTTTCGACCTCGTCGCGGGCGTCGAAGCCCCCGACCGCGAATCCGATCCGCCACCGGTTTTCGATGTCCTCGGCGTGGGCCAGGGTACAGACCATCGATAGGGTCGCCGCCGCGACCCACGTCCCCCTCCTCCTGAACCGGCCCATTCCTACCCTCCGCCCCCCGTCACGCTGTCTCCCCGGAGGCTTTCGAAATCTTTGGAAAAGAACGATCTTTATATCTTTGAGCACGACCGTGGGTCAAGCGCGATGGTGCGACCGCTGCTGCGTTTGTCCCGCATGCCGTCCCCTCCGGGGAGGCCGCGGTGGCAC
>JBFJTV010000366.1:0-3338 GCA_041625075.1 Candidatus Polarisedimenticolaceae bacterium
CGTTTCTCCAAGGGTGGTAGCTACCTCGTCGTCGGTGTCAACAACGATGCACGCACCCAGATCATCGTCTATGACGCCGCGACGATGGAGAAGGTCGATCTCCCCGAGTTGCCCGATCTCGTCATCAGCTCGGTGACGGTTTCCCGGGACGAGGAGACGATCGCGTTCTACGGGTCGAGCAGCCGGTCGCCGAGAGATCTCTACGTCCACGAGATCGGCGGCGGGGAGCCGCGAAAGCTGACGCGGTCGCTCAATGTGAACATCGAAGCCGATGACATGGTCGACGCCCGGGTCGTCCGGTTCAGCTCTTACGACGGCGTCGAGATCCCCGGAATCCTTTACAAGCCGTACCAGGCGAGCGCGTCGTCCAAGGCGCCGGCGTTGGTCTGGGTCCACGGCGGCCCGGGCGGGCAGTCGCGTGTGGGCTACAACGCGCTGATCCAGTACCTCGTCAACCACGGCTACGTCGTCTACGCGATCAACAACCGTGGAAGCAGCGGCTACGGCAAGACGTTTTTCAAGATGGACGATCGCAAGCACGGTGAAGCCGACCTCGCCGACTGCGTCGCGAGCAAGCAGATGCTGATCGAAACGGGCTATGTCGATCCGGAGAAGATCGGGATCATCGGCGGCAGCTACGGCGGGTACATGGTGCTCGCGGCGCTGGCGTTCGAGCCGGAGGAGTTCGCGGTCGGCGTGGACATTTTCGGTGTGGCGAACTGGGTGCGGACGCTCGAGAGCATTCCCGCATGGTGGGAGTCGTTCCGCGAGGCACTCTACAAGGAACTCGGCGACCCCGCCGAGGATTCGGAGCGGCTCCATCGGATCTCACCGCTGTTCCACGCGGGCAACATCGTGCGTCCGCTGATGGTGCTCCAGGGAGCCAACGACCCGCGCGTGCTCAAGATCGAGTCTGACGAGATGGTCGAAGCCGCGCGAGCCAATGGCGCGGTCGTCGAGTACATCGTCTTTGACGACGAGGGCCACGGCTTCCGTAAGAAGAAGAACCAGGAAGAGGGCTACGAGGCCATCCTCCGGTTCCTGGATTTGCATCTCAAGGGCGAGATGCCCGCAACGCCCGAGAAACAGGCGAGCTAGCGCAACAGAAAACCTAGGTCCGATCCGGGCTCGAACTCCTCGGGGTCGCGCCCGCGGCGGAAGATCCGTGCTCCACGTTCGCCGCGGAGCGAGACCGCGTCGTCGTCGATGCGGAGCATCGCTCCCTCGCGGATCCCCACCACCACGTTGTCGTTTTCCTCGAGAAACTCGCGGATGCGGGTTTCGCGCGTCTCGCCCATGTGAGTGGAGCCGGGATCGGGGTCGAGATAGTGCGGGTTGAGCTGGAACGGCACGAGGGCGAGGGCGTCGAAGCTCGGGGGCTCGATGATCGGCATGTCGTTGGTCGTCTTGATGGTAGCTCCCGCAATGTTCGATCCGGCGCTCGAGCCCATGTAGGGCATCCCGCTCGCGACGCGCTCGCGGATCGGATCGAGCACGTCGAGCGCATAGAGCTCGTTGAGCAGCCGGAAGGTATTGCCGCCTCCGACGAAGATCGCCTCGGCTCCCGCGATCGCCTTGTGGACGTCGGGCGCCCTGTGCAGCGAATCCACGGCGAAGCCGATCCCGGCGAACGTCTCCTCGGCCTTCTCGGCGTACGCGTCGCGATCGAACAGGGCGAAGGGCACGAACAACAGTCGTTTGCGGTCCCCCAGGATGTCGCGCATCTCGGCGGCGCAGTGTTCGAGATACGCCGTCCCGTACGTCGTCGACGTACTCACCAGCAGCAGCTTTCTCATTTCGATCCTCGTGAAGAGCAGGAATGATACCCCAGGTGCTAGGATCGAGAGATGGGGTACGGACACGTTCTGTTCGACGTCGGGGAGACTCTCGTCGGCCCGCGGGAGTCGTTCGGAGCCGTCTATGCGCGAGTGCTCGCGCCTCTCGGGCTCGATCGCCCCGTGGAAGAGTTCGACGCGGCGCTCGACGAATCCTGGGACGAGATGAACCGGCTCATCCCGGACGGCACCGATCGCTACGCACACTTTCCCGGCGGCGAGCGTGGGTATTGGCTCCGTTTCGCGCAGGGTGCGATCGACCGCGTAGGCGGCGAACCGATGCCCGAGAATTTCGCCGCGCAGGTTCTCGACGAGCTCCGCGACGCCTTTCGGAACCGTGAAGCCTGGGTCGTCTACGACGACGTCGTCCCGACGCTCGAGACCCTGCGGGACGGCGGTGTTGGGATGGGCGTGGTATCGAACTGGGACACTCGGCTTCCCGAAGTTCTGGAGCGGCTCGATCTGGCGCGGTTTTTCGAGACCGTGACCGTGTCGGGGGTCGAGGGGGTCGAGAAACCCGACCCGCTGATCTTCCGCCGCGCGTTGACGCATCTCGGCGCCGAGGCCGAGGACACCGTTCATGTCGGTGATCTGCCCGAGATCGATCTTGCGGGCGCGGAGGCCGCGGGGATACGCGGAGTCCTGGTGGATCGCCGCGGAGAGCTCGGCCCCGGGCTAGACGTGATCGCCGACTTGCGGGAGCTCTTGCCGCTGGTTCTCGACGGTTACTTTCGACCGTAGGCGCGGCTGGCGGCGTCGTAGACCGCCACCGCCCAGACCACCGCGGGAAGCGTCCACCGGACCACCGGAGTCGTCATGACGCTGACGGGTTCGGGGAGGTACAGCCGCAACTCGCTCAGGATTTGCCGGGCCGGGGGAGAGACGAGCAACCACGCCGCACCGCTGATCCACAACATGGTCATGAACAAAGCCGCGCGCCGGCGGTCGCCGTTGAGGACCTGCCCCCACCCTGGAAAGACCGCGGATGCCGCACCGGCCACGGCGGGGTGAACCGCGCCGCCGACACTCGAGAACTCCCAGCTCGTGCTGCTGCTCACCACGTTGGCGATGTGGAGCAGTGCGGCGCATACGTAAAGAACCGCGAGAAACCACGCCGCCGCGGCGCGGGGATGACCGAGAAGCTCGAGTGTCTCGGTGAGACGCGGCAGGGTCGCCAGTGTCGCCCACGCCACCGTCCCCACAAACGCGATCATGGAGATGAAGAACAACCCCAGCCCGAAATCGCCGCGGACCATGTGACCCGTGCCCGGGACGAACACGGAGAGGGAGCCGGCGATGCTCGATCGCGATTCGCGCGGTCGCCGCACGGGTCTGGGTTGGACCCGCGTCACACGCGGCATCGTGGCCCGGGGTGGCTCCAGCCGGACCGGACGTGACGGTGAGGACTCGGTGCTCACCTCGCCAAGATCGTAAACCTCGCCGCGATTGCTCATCGCTCCTCCGGACAGTCGTGGGCCGCAGCGGCCAAATGGCCAACGGCCC
>JBFJTV010000367.1:0-3314 GCA_041625075.1 Candidatus Polarisedimenticolaceae bacterium
ATCCCGGTCTGAACGTGGTCGCCGGCGATAAGACGGTAGACGTAGTACGCCGGATTCTGGTCGCGGACCAGCCAGTCGCTCTCGATCATGGCGCGGAGACTTGCGCGCGCCTGGTCGTAGACGCGGTCGTCGTACGGGTCGATCCCGGGGTCGAGATCGATCTCGGGCTTGACGACGTGCAGAAAAGTATAGGGGTCCTCAGCGGCCAGCTTGCGAGCCTCCGCCGAATCGAGCACGTCGTAGGGCGGGCTTGGGATTTTCGAGGCCAGATCGCTCCTGGGGCGCAACCCGCGGAACGGCTTCACGATCATCGACACACCTCCATCGACGCGAACCTACACCCTAGCACCGGCACTTGACGGTCAGCTCGTGAGGCCGGAGTCGAGCTCCCACTCGGAGGGATCGATGACAATCCCGCTCCGTGCCGGTGGGAGATTGGACAAAGCGAAGTCCTCGATCAGGTCGGACGCCCGGACCGGCTCGGCGGTCAGGCGTAGCCCCACGGCGACAGCAAGGTGTCCGACGATCTCCTCCGGCGTGAATCCCGACTCGCGCAATTCGCGGAGCGTCACACCCTGATGGCGCTTGGACAGGCGCACACGGTCGGGTCCTAGAAGAAGCGGGACGTGACCGAACGTCGGGCAGGGGCGGCCGAGCGCCTCGTACAGCAACAGCTGTCGCGCAGTCGACGCCAGGAGGTCGCCCCCCCGTACGACCTCGGTGATGGCCATCTCGGCGTCATCGACGACCACCGCGAGCTGGTAGGCGGCGACCGCATCGGCGCGGCGGACGACAAAATCGCCCGGTGGCTCGTGCGCGTGGGACGCGTGGACGCCGAGCACCTCATCGACAAACGTCGGCCTGGCTTTGTCATCGACCCGAAAACGCCACGCGTGACGTTTTCCGCTCTCCGTCCGGCGCGCGACTTCGGGTGGCCTGAGCTTGCGGCACGTCCCGGGGTAACGAACCTCGTCGCCGGGCGACTGCGGCGCGCTCGCCGCCTTGGCGATATCGCGCCGCGAGCAAAAGCACGGATAGACAAGATCTTGCTCGATCAGAAGCTGGAAAGCAGACTCGTAGTGCTCGAACCGTCGTGACTGCTCGTACGGGGCAAACGGACCGCCGACATCGGGACCTTCGTCCCAGTCGATGCCAAGCCACATCAGATCCGCGAGGATCTGATCGGCGGCTCCCGGCCGCACGCGCGGCTGGTCGAGGTCTTCCATCCGCATGACGATCTTGCCCTCTCGCGACCGGATCGAGAGCCATGCCAGAAGTGCCGTGGATGCGTTGCCCAGGTGCATCTCACCCGTCGGGCTCGGAGCGTATCGCCCCCGCAAGGGACGCGAATCGGCCGCATCCATCAACGGCGCAGACTCGGTATCGACCTTTTCCTGACAGACCGTCATTCGCGATCGGTATCCCTGTCCTTCCCGAGAGGTTTGACGAACAACTGTGTGAAGTACAGTCTCCCGTCGTCATCGATCTCGATCCCGACGCCGGTCTCGGTGTGCTCGGGGTCGAGGATGTTTTTTCGATGACCGCGGCTGCGCATCCACTGCCGCACCGCGTCCTGGGCGGGGTCCTCGGCACCGAGGCTCCGAAGAAGGTTCTCGGCAACGGTGACAAACGTGATACCGGCGACAAGCGCTCGCTCGCGAGCCTCGTACCCTTCGGGTGACGCGTGCGAGAAGTACCCGCGCGCAGCCATGTCGCGGCTGTGCTCGCGGGCGACATCGGCCAGAGCATCATTCGG
This sequence comes from Candidatus Polarisedimenticolaceae bacterium, assembly GCA_041625075.1. Taxonomy (GTDB): domain Bacteria; phylum Acidobacteriota; class Polarisedimenticolia; order Polarisedimenticolales; family Polarisedimenticolaceae; genus JBFJTV01. Next base: position 1,757 of record JBFJTV010000367.1, read on the forward strand.
CCTGAGGGGCTTGAGGCCCCGTTCGGCGCGCTCGTGATTGACCGCTTCCTCGATCTCGCGCTCGAGGGCCTGGAGATCATCGGGCGGGACGAGGTACTCGATGAGAATCGCGACCACGACCGAGCTGCCGTCGGCCCCGACCGTGTCCGCGATCCCGATCGCGCCGAGGCTCGGATCGAGAATGCTGTCCCATGAGCCGCTGTAGGCCCGCCACTGATCGACGGCGGCCTGGACCTTGTCATGGTAGCCCTTCAGGGTCTGAACGAGCGGAACGATGCGGTGGAATCTGACGACGCCCGACGAGCGCAGCTCGGTGTGGATGTACTCACCGACATCGGACCACGGGTTGCGACCGGCTCGTTCCGCGGCCTCGGCGGCAAGCTCGTCGAGCTCCGGGATTCGCGTCCACTCGGGTAGGCCCCGCGCGCTCCGTGCCTCTTGCAGACGCAGGTACACGCGGTCGGCCAGCGAGCGCATCTCGAGCTCGGGCGTGTCGCCTGACGCGACGCTCGGGACGACGAAGAGCAGGGCAACGGCCACGATTCCGGCGAGCAACCTGGCCTCCTCGGCGATGGGTCCTGGTAACAACATGGTGCCATGGGCGGGCCCCGTTGTCTTGCGGTTTCGCGTGCCAGCGGCGAGAGTTGCCCCCTCCCTGGCCGAGACCTAAGTTTTATTCATGGCACGCAAGGGCAGCGGTTTCGGAATCGTCATGCTGGTCGTCGTGCTGCTCGTCGTCCTGCTGCTGGTCGCGCGGTCGTGGAAGAAGGTGGCGCCGACGGCGATCCAGATCTCGACACCGGACGGTGAGATCTCGGTCTCGACGCCCGGGGCCGAGGGCGTCGCCACCAACCCCGGCGGCCTGCCGAACCTGAAGCAGATGCAGGAGAGCACGTCGAGTCACCTCGATCAGGTCGAGGACGCGCTCGAGCAAAGCAACCAGTAGACCGCCTCCCGACTGCTGCTAGAATCTCCCTTCCAAATCAAGGTGCGTCCGAAGTTTCGCGGAGAGAGATTCATGAACAACGGAATCTTCAACGTCCCCATCCCGGAGAACGAGCCGGTCCTGGGCTACACGCCGGGAAGCCCCGAACGCGAGTCGATCGAGCGCCAGTTGGACCGGATGTCGCGTCGTGAGATCGAGATCCCGGCGAGGATCGCGGGCCGCAAGATCCGTACCGGCAAGCTGGGGAAGGCCGTCATGCCCCACGACCACGGCCACGTTCTGGGGCGCTGGCACAAGTGCGGCCGGACCGAGGTCGAACGCGCGATCGCGGCGGCCGGGAAGGCGCACGCCGAGTGGTCGCGGATGCCGTGGGAGCATCGAGCCGCGATCTTCCTGCGTGCGGCCGAGCTTCTCGCAGGCCCCTACCGTGACGTGCTCAACGGTGCCACGATGCTCGGGCAGTCCAAGACGGTTCACCAGGCCGAGATCGACGCGGCCTGCGAGCTCATCGACTTCTGGCGATTCAATCTTCACTACGCCCAGGAGATCTACAAGCTGCAGCCGCGGTCGGCGCCGGGGATGTGGAACTACGTCGAGCATCGGCCGCTCGAA
>JBFJTV010000368.1:0-3295 GCA_041625075.1 Candidatus Polarisedimenticolaceae bacterium
CAGAACACCTTTAAGGGCGCCAACGGCGACGAGGTCTACGCCTACTTCGTCAAGCCCGTCGATTTCGACGCGAGCAAGAAGTACCCCGTGGCCTTCCTGATCCACGGCGGCCCCCAGGGGTCGTTCGGCAACGATTTCCACTACCGCTGGAACCCGCAGGCCTACGCCGGGGCGGGGTACGCCGCGGTGATGGTCGATTTCCACGGTTCGACCGGGTACGGTCAGGCCTTTACCGACTCGATCCGCGGGGATTGGGGAGGCAAGCCGCTCGACGATCTCAAAAAGGGCCTGGCCGCAGCTCTCGCGCGCTACCCGTGGATGGACGGCGACCGTGTCTGCGCGCTCGGCGCGTCTTTCGGTGGCTACATGATCAACTGGATCGCCGGCAACTGGCCCGACCGCTTCCGCTGTCTCGTCAACCACGACGGCAATCTCGACGAGCGTCTCGCGTACTACGACACCGAGGAGCTGTGGTTCCCCGAATGGGATCACGAGGGAACGCCGTGGGCCAACCCCGAGGGTTACGAAAAGCACAACCCGATCAACTTCGTCGACCAGTGGAAGACACCGATGCTGGTCATCCACGGCGCGCTCGATTTCCGCGTCGTCGAGACCCAGGGGTTTTCGACCTTCACCGCGCTCCAGCGCCGTAACGTCCCCAGCCGGCTGCTGTACTTCCCCGACGAGAACCACTGGGTCCTCAAGCCGGCCAACAGCATCCAGTGGCACGACACCGTGATCGAGTGGCTCGATCAGTGGTCGGGCGGAGACCCCGGATCTTGAACCGTCTCCGTCACGCGCTGTTCATCCTCTACGTCGTGGCCTGTGTCTCCGCGCTGACGTGGCCGGGGTACGCGATCTTCGGCAACAGCATCGAGCCCTACGTCTTCGGCGTTCCGTTCTCGCTCGCCTGGAACGTCATCTGGGTCGTGATGACCTTTCTCGTTCTCATCGCGTACTACGTGACCGGCCGCAGGGAAGCCTGACCCGTGGCAGCGTGGGTCATCGTTTTGGCCGTGACGCTCGCCTATCTCGCGGCGAGCCTAATCGTCGGCTCGTTACCCGGTCGTAAAGCCACCGGGACCGCCGAGGGATACGTCGCGGGTGACCGCACGCTCGGCATCGTGCTGATGTACTTCATCACGGGGGCCACGATCTTCAGCGCCTTCGCCTTTCTCGGGGGACCCGGGTGGGCCTACTCGCGCGGCGCGGCGGCGTTCTACATCCTCGGCTACGGGGCGCTGGGGTTCATCCCTTTCTATTTCCTCGGACCACGGGCCGCCCGTCTGGGGCGGGCCTATGGTTTCGTCACGCAAGCCGAGATGGTGGCGGCACGCTACGACCGCCGCGCGATCGCGGGGGTAATGGCGCTCGTCAGCGTCGTCGCGTTCATCCCGTACCTCGCACTTCAGATGAAGGGTGCGGGCTACGTCCTGTCTGCGGTCACCGAGGGCCGGATTCCCGAGTGGGCCGGCGCGCTTCTGGTCTACGGCGTCGTCATGATCTACGTCCTGCGAAGCGGCGTGCTCGGCGTTGGCTGGACCAACGCCTTCCAGGGCGTCTTCATGATGATGCTGGCGTGGGGCCTCGGTCTCTATCTTCCGATCAAGCTCTACGGTGGTGTCGGTGAGATGTTCACGCAGATTGCCGCCGAACGACCCGAGATGCTGCTCGCGCCGGGGCTCAAGGGTGGTGCCCCGTGGACCTGGGGGGAGTACTCCTCGGCCGTGCTCGTCTCGGCCATCGGCTTCTCGGTCTGGCCGCATCTCTTCATGAAGGCGTTCACTGCTCGAGACGACGATACGATCCGTCGCACGGTCATCCTCTACCCGACCTTCCAGATCTTTCTCGTACCGCTGTTTCTCATCGGATTCTGTGGCGTCTTCTTCACGCCGGCTCCAGAGAGCGCCGATCAGATCTTGCCCCACATGTTGATGAACATGGATATTCCGGCGCTGCTCGTCGGGTTGTTCTGTGCGGGTGCGCTCGCCGCCTCGATGTCCTCGGGCGACGCGATGGCGCACGCCGCAGCCTCGATCGCGGTCCGCGACGGCGTCGTCGAGGCCTTCGGTAAGAAGTTCAACCCCGGTGCGGAGCGTACGATGATCCGGTGGATCGTCGTGGTCGTCATGGTCGTGTCCTACGCCGTTGCTGTGCTCTACAAGGGCTCTCTCGTACAGCTGCTGCTGTCCGCCTACGGCGCGGTCGTACAGTTCGCCCCGGCCGTGATCGCGACGCTCATGTGGCGAAGAGCCAACGGCAGGGCCGTATTCTGGGGCATCGTGACCGGTGCGCTCGTGACCACGTTGTTCGTGATCTGGCCCGAGCTGCGGCCGTTCGAGATCCACGCGGGGATGTACGGTCTCGCCATCAACACGGTGATCGTCGTGGCGGGATCGTTGCTCGCCCCTCGCGAGGAGCAGGACGAGCGTTTTGTCTCCATCGCGGCCGGCCAGAGTCCCGGGGCATGATCGATTCTGGCGGTCCCGCCGTGCTCGGAGTACCTTTCCGGGTCGCCCACGCGAATCGGCGCGATGGCACGATGATCTCGGTGAGAACAGGATAGATGGTCGCGCGTTTCCGGTTCCCGGTGATTCTCTTCGTCGTCCTGGTCTGTGTGGCGGGCTGCGCCGGCGACGACCCCGGCCCGACCGCGCCGCCCCCGGCGGCCCCACCCGCGGTGACCCCGTGGCTGGTGGACGTCACGCGCGAGACGGGGCTCGACTTCGCCTACGACGCGGGTGGAACAGGGGAGCTGCACCTCCCCGAGATCATGGGCTCCGGTGTCGGGTTGTTCGACTACGACAACGACGGGGATCTCGACGTCTACCTGACCAACGGCAACCACGACATGCTCGCGGATGAGGACCCCGACGGACCGGCCAACCGCTTGCTGCGCCAGGAAGCCGACGGGAGATGGACCGACGTGACCGTGGAATCGGGACTGGGCGACCGCGGGTACGGCATGGGGATGGCCGTCGGCGACACCGACAACGACGGCGACGTCGATATCTATGTCACGAATCTCGGACCCGATCGGTTCTATCGCAACCGTGGCGACGGGACGTTCGAGAACGCGACCGCCGCCGCGGGGATCGCGGTCGACGGGTGGTCGAGCTCGGCCGCCTTTTTCGACTACGACCGTGACGGCTTTCTCGATCTCTACGTCGTCGAGTACGTCGCCTACGACCCCGATCACAAGTGCTACGACAACGCCGGCCGCGCCGACTACTGCGGGCCGAAGGAGTTCCGACCGGTCCACGACGTCCTGCTCCGCAACAACGGGAACGGCACC
>JBFJTV010000369.1:0-3289 GCA_041625075.1 Candidatus Polarisedimenticolaceae bacterium
GCACGCGAGTCATATGATACTGAGTGTGGACGCACCCAGTGACCGAGTGCTTCCCTCTCGATCGGAGAGACCCATGCAATACCGCCGGACAAGGTCGATCGCCGCCGCCGTCGTGGCGTGTGTTGTCCTGGGTGGCGGTCTCGTCCCCGCGGCCGGCGAGGAGACCCCGAAGCCCACGAGGGTCAGCATTCCCGAGACGGGTCTCACCGACGAGCAGAAGGCCCGGCATCTTCTCAACCGCATCACCTACGGCCCGCGTCCGGGGGACGTCGATCGTGTCCTCGAGATGGGGCTCGAGAACTACATCGAGCAGCAGCTTCACCCGGAACGCATCGCCGATACCGAGGTGCACAAGCGTCTCGCCGCGATGCCGACTCTGGTCATGTCGACCCACGACCTCATGGTGACTTACACCCCACCGCAGCTGCTGCGCGGGATCGAACGGCAGCTCACGGTGCGGATGGGGATGGACCCCGACGCCGCATCATCGTTTTTCCCCGAGCTCAACCGCGATCGCGACGGCGAGAAGGGCCCGCGTTCGCGAGACAACAAGGCGCCGCTGACCGGGAAGGACTCGGAGCGCGCGATGGACATGGAGGCGATGGCGGCCGGCGATCGGATGATGCGCGCCATGGCCGGGCCGGGACGGATGCAGCTCGAGCAGTCCCAGGCCAAGCTCATCCGCGCAACCTACAGCGAACGACAGCTTCAGGAGGTCCTCAGCGATTTCTGGTTCAACCACTTCAACGTCTATATCAACAAGGCCCTCGTGCGGTGGTCGCTGCCGAGCTACGAGCGCGACGCGATCGACCCGAACACGCTGGGGCAGTTCCGCGATCTTCTGGGCGCGACGGCTCACCACCCCGCGATGCTGTTCTATCTGGACAACTGGCTCAGTGCGGCCGACGACACGAAGCTCGACGGGACGTACATGCGCTCGTACTACGCGCAAGCCATGGACGAGATGGGGAAGAAGCCCTACGGCGTTGCGCTCGAGGTCATGCAAGACCGTGGGATCGACACCTCCCGGCTCGAGACCTACATCAATCGGTCGCTGTACACCCAGAGAGGCAGGTACGCGGACATGCGCCGCCCCGCCCCGGACGGCATCGGGGGGCTCCAGCGCGGTCTGAACGAGAACTACGCGCGCGAGCTGCTCGAGCTGCACACGCTGGGAGTCGATGGCGGCTACACCCAGGAAGACATCATCGAGGTCGCACGGTGCTTTACGGGTTGGACGTTGACCCCGGTCCAGCACGGTCAGGAGTTCGTCTACGCCGACGCCCTGCACGACAAGGGAAAGAAGACGGTCCTCGAGACGAAGATCAAGAATCGGAAGGTCAAGGACGGCGAGCAGGTTCTGGATCTTCTGGTGGCACACCCCTCGACGGCGGAGTTCATCTCCTGGAAGCTCGCTCAGAAATTCGTCGCCGACGATCCCCCGGAGTCGCTCGTGGACCGCATGGCGGCGACGTTCCGGGCCACCAAGGGTGACATCCGCCAGGTCCTCCGGACGATGCTCGGCTCGGAGGAGTTCTGGTCGCCCGAGTTCGTGGGTGGCAAGATCAAGACGCCGCTCGAGTTCGTGGTGAGCGCGGTGCGAGCCGGCGGTGGCGAGATCGCGCCTCTTCCCGGGCTGCCCGGCGGGCGGAAGCCCGGTCTGATATTCACCCTCCGGAAGATGGGGCAGCCGCTGTACTCCGCGCAGCCGCCGACGGGCTACGGAGAAGTGGCCGAGGACTGGAGCTCGACGGGCGATCTCCTGAACCGCATGAAGGTCGGTCTCGGGCTTGCCGCAAACAAGATCGGTGGCGTCCGGATCGATCCACCCGCGTGGATCATCGACACCGGCTCGACCGAGGAGCTGGTGGACAAGATCGCCGGCTCGATGCTCGGGCTCGATCTTTCTCCCGAGATGCTCGACGCGCTGGTCGCCCAGGTCGAGAACCCGAACACGCTCGCGTCTGCGGGGGAGACGCTGCCGAGGCTGCCGGCCACCAAGACGACGCGGATGCGGCTGGCGCTCGGCTGGCTGCTGGCGTCGCCCGATTTCCAGAGGCAGTAGCACATCATGAGCTTTACGCGACGGTTCTTTCTGAAGTCGAGCGGGATCGCGCTCGTCGGCATGAGCGCCGTGCCCTCGTTTCTGACGCGTGCCGCGACGGCACTTCAGGGCAAGGGAAAGACGCTCGTCGTGATCTTCCAGCGTGGAGCGGCTGACGGCCTCAACATTGTCGTGCCCCACGGCGAGAAGGCTTACTACGATCTCAGGGAGAGCATCTCCGTCGGTCGGCCGAAAAGGGGAGACGAGACGAGGGCGATCGACCTCGACGGGTTCTTCGGTCTGCACCCCTCGCTCGAGACGCTCAAGCCGCTGTGGGACGACAACATGCTCGCCGTCGTTCATGCGGTCGGGTCACCCGATTCGACACGGTCGCACTTCGACGCTCAGGATTTCATGGAGAGCGGGACGCCCGGCGTCAAGAGCACGCGCGACGGCTGGCTCAACCGCTACATGCAGGCGCGCGAGGCCGAGATCGCGTCGAGCTTTCGCGCCGTCTCGGTGACCTCGCAGCTTCCGCGCATTCTGCAGGGGCACGCCCCGGCCCTGGCGATCCCCGACGTCGCAAAGTTCGGGATCGAGGGCCGGTACGCGACGGTCGCCGAACGAGGTCTCGAGGCGCTCTACCGTGCGAGCGGCGACGCGACGCTCGGCCCGACGGCGCAGGAGACGTTCGAGGCGATGGACCTGCTGAAGTCGGTCAACCCGGCGCAGTACAAGCCCGCCAACAAAGCGCGCTACCCGAGAGGGGAGTTCGGTGCGTCGATGCTGCAGATCGCGCAGCTGATCAAGTCGAAGATCGGTCTCGAGATCGCGTTTGCCGAGGTCGGCGGCTGGGACCACCACGTCAACGAGGGTGGGGCGCGGGGCGCGCTCGCCAACCTCTTGCTGCAGTACGGGCAGGGTCTCGCGGCCTTTACCCGCGACCTCGGCGATCGTATGGCCGATGTAATCGTGGTGACGCTGTCCGAGTTCGGCCGGACCGCGTCCGAGAACGGGAACCGCGGCACCGACCACGGCCACGCCACCGCGCTGTTCGTGCTCGGCGGCGGGGTCAAGGGCGGCAAGGTCTACGGCGACTGGCCCGGGCTGAAAGAGGACGAGCTCTACGAGGGACGCGACCTCGCTCTGACCACCGACTTTCGCGATGTCGTTGCCGAGGCGCTGACCCGCCATCTGGGCGCGCCGTCACTTGCGACCGTCTTCCCCGGTTACACCATCGACCCC
>JBFJTV010000370.1:0-3283 GCA_041625075.1 Candidatus Polarisedimenticolaceae bacterium
GAGACCCTGAACGCGGAGCTGCTGCCGCGTTGGGCGGCGGTGACCTTCGATTCGGTCCCGCCAGGCGCCCGGGTCATCGCCGACGGCTCCATCCTCGGCAAGACACCGCTCACCATCGATCTGATCGAGGGGCGCTACCGGATCGGATTCGAGCTCCAGGGTTACAAGACCCGTCATCGCACGGTAGAGGTCGTGGCCGGCGAGCCGCAGAGCGTCACTCCGGTCAGGCTCGATCTCGTGGACGGGCGGCTGGTGGTCCTCAGCAGCCCGCCCGGCGCGACGGTCACGGTGAACGACGTCTATCACGGCGAGACGCCGCTCGATCTCTATCTTTCACCCGACGACCGGATCGACGTCGCGGTCGCCAAGGTCGGCTACGACGCCGAAAAGCGAACCGTCGGGGTCGCCCCGGGGAAGACCCGGACGGTCGAGGTCACGCTGGAGCCGATCCTGGGAGAGATCTCCATCCGTGCCGAGCCGCGCGGTGCAGAGCTGTTCGTCGACGGCAAGCCGCTCGGGGACGCCAACCAGACCCTACGTCTCGTGGCGGTTCCCCACGAGATCATCGTGCGCGCCGACGGCTACGAGCCCCATCGTGTGACGGTCCTTCCCCGCCCCGCTGTCGGACAGTCGCTCGACATTCGTCTCAGGACTCCGGAGCAGATCAAGACCGAGAGCCGTCCGCGCGTCATCCGCACCAAGCACGGGCAAGAGCTTGTCCTGATCGAGGGAGGACGGTTCACGATGGGAGCGTCGCGACGAGAGCCTGGGAGGCGCGCCAACGAGACCCTTCGCGAGGTCGAGCTGACACGTCCGTTCTACCTCGCCACCCGGGAGATCTCGAATGATGCCTTCAGAGAATTCCGTAGCGAGCATCTCTCGGGCGCGGTCGAAGAGTTCAACCTCGAGAACGACCACCACCCGGTGGTCCGTGTGACGTGGGAAGACGCGGCGCTGTTCTGTAACTGGCTCAGCAAGGAAGAATCACTCCCGGCGTTTTACGAGCGCCGCGGCGGCAGGATGGTCCCGGTCCAACCGCCCAACACCGGTTATCGTCTTCCGACCGAGGCGGAGTGGGCGTTTGCCGCTCGGTACTCGGCCGGCGAGACCCCGCTCAAGTACCCGTGGGGAGACTCGCTGCCGGTCGAGCCCGGCTCGGGGAACTACGCCGACCAATCGGCCCGCGAGCTGCTTGAGCACTCGATTCCCGGGTTCAACGACGGCTACCCGACCACGGCGCCCATCGAGAGTTTCACGCCCAACGGCCTCGGCCTGTTCAATCTGGGTGGCAATGTGGCAGAGTGGATGCATGACATCTACACGATCTACTCCCGCACCGCGACCGTCGCCAAGGATCCTGCAGGTCCCGACGATGGGGAGTACCACGTGATTCGAGGATCGAGCTGGATGGACTCGAGCGTGTCCGAGCTCCGGTTGACCTATCGAGATTACGGCAACTCTCCACGCCCCGACGTGGGGTTCCGCATCGCCCGCTACGCGGAGTAACGGATGATCTCCAAAAACGAACACTGGGGGACGCGATGAGAATCGTTCTGATCGTGATTCTGGCCTTCGGCGTGCTGATCGCACCGGCTCCGCTCGCGACCGGCGACGACCAGGCTCCGGATTCCGAGGAACCGACGGAAGAGGAACTGGGCGCCCTGGAGGACTTCATCCCCTCCGAGGAAGTCCCGGCGGACAGCGCGATCTCGTTCCCCGTGGATATCTGACCGGCGGCGTCGTGCAATCATGAAGAAGAGCTATCCGGTCGAATTCGTCTACCAGATCGTCTCGCTGATCATCGCGGCGATCCTCGTTCACGGGATCTACGTCCTTGTGGTCCGTCCCAGGGCGGACGTCATCCTGGCCGAGCAGGCGGCACGCATCATGGTCGAGCCCGAGTACGTTCCCGAACGCTCGGTGTGGGTGATCGTTCGGGACTTCGAGCAGGAAGCCTGTTTCATCTTGATGCTGTGGGCCATGGCGATCATGGCCTACAAGAGCGTCAGCACGGCGCGCGAGCGCAGACTGCTCGAGGAGGAGCTCGTTCCCCTGCGGGAAGGGACTCGAATCCTGCCCGAGGATGCGCGTGAGTACGCCCGTCAGATCCAGGGTCTTCCCGGGTCGAAGCAACGCCAGCTGTTGCCCCGTGCCGTCCTCGCGGCGTTGCAGCGGTTCCGGGCCACGCAAAACATCCAGGACGTGTCGAGCACGGCTCACGCGGTCGCCGAGGCCGAGTCCGAGCGGCTCGACTCCGAGCTTTCCATGGTGCGTTACATCGCCTGGGCGATCCCGACGATCGGGTTCATCGGAACGGTGCGCGGCATCGCCGAAGCGCTCGGGCAGGCGCAAAAAGCGGTCGAGGGCGACATCGCGGGGGTGACGCAGTCCCTCGGCGTCGCCTTCAACTCGACCTTCATCGCGCTCTTGATCAGCATCGTTCTGATGTTCTTGCTCCACCAACTGCAGCTGCAACAGGAACGTCTGGTCCTCGAAACGGAGACCTACCTGGATCAGAATTTGATCCAGCATCTCCAGATTCCGTAGGAGTCATCCCGCCGTGCCCGCCATGGCGATCGAGATCAGCGACGCCGGAATCCTCGCGGTCGATGATTCAGCGCCGACGAATCCACGTGCACCGGCGAGCCCCGGTTACGCGTTGTTCGACGGCGACCGCCTGCTCACCGGTCTCGAAGCGGAGGCGGGCGCGCGGCTCCGACCGCGATGGGTTCACGATCACTTCTGGCGTGATCTCGACACCGCACCGCTCGGCCGTCCGTTTCCCGACAACCTGAGCACCGCCGATCTCGGACACGCCCACCTTGCCGACGTCTGGAAAGCGGTCGGGAGCGGCGTGGATAGCGTCGTCCTCGTCGTCCCGGGCTCGCACGACGACCGCCAGCTCGGGTTGATCCTCGGTATCGCCCGCGCGTGCGGGGTGCCGGTGACCGGGTGTATCGACGCCGCCGTGGCGGCGTCCACCGCGGGCTACCCGGGGGAACGACTGCTCCACGTCGATCTCCAGCGTCATCGCACCGTGACGACCGCGCTGCACCAGGGAACCGAGATTGTGCGGGGACGGGTCGAGGTCTCCGAACAGCCCGGTCTGGCGGGTCTGCACGACCGCTGGGCGCGGCACATCGCGCACCTGTTCGTCCGGAAGACGCGATTCGACCCGCTGCACTCGGCCTCGACCGAGCAGGCGCTCTTCAGCCGGTTGCCGACGTGGCTCGGCCAGTCGCGCAACGACGACGTCACGGTCGCGGTCCTCGAGGCCGGCGAC
>JBFJTV010000371.1:0-3270 GCA_041625075.1 Candidatus Polarisedimenticolaceae bacterium
ATGCTCCCCGGCGGGAAGTGCCCCTCACCGTACAGCCGCTCGGTCTCGTCCAACGTCACCGCGCCCAGCGCTTCCTGATCGGGCTTGCCGAAGTTGACGTAGACGTTCGGAACGTCGGTGAGGATCACGAGGAGCGCCGCTCCGATGTTCGCGCCGAGCACCGCGGAGGTCAGGTCCTTGTCGATGACCGCCTCGATCCCGGCATAGGGGCCGTCCTTCTTCTCGATGATCGGAATCCCGCCGCCGCCGCAGGCGACGACGATGTGTCCCGCGCGCGCCGCTTCGCGGATCATGTCGCGCTGGACCACCTTGACCGGTCGAGGAGAGGGCACGAGACGACGCCACCCGCGCCCCGAATCCTCGACGATTTCCCACCCCAGCTCGTCGCGGCGGCGCTCGGCCTCCTCGCGGGGCAGAAACGGTCCGATGGGTTTGGTGGGCGCCTTGAAGGCGGGGTCGTTCTCGTCGACGAGCACCTGGGTCACGACCGTCACCACGTACCGGCGGACCTCTCGCTGGCGCAGTTGGTTCAGCAGGCTCTGCTGCAGGATGTAACCGAGACTGCCCTCGGTCATTCCGACGAGCACGTCGAGGGGCATCGGCGGAACCTCGTCCCTGGCGTGCTCGTTTTGCAGCAGCAGGTTACCGACCTGGGGCCCGTTACCGTGGGTCGCGACCAGGTGGTAGTCACGCTCGACGAGGGTCATGAGGATCTCGGCAATCTTGATCGCGTTGCGCTCGTGGTCCTCGATCGTCCCCCGCTCGCCGCGCTGCATGAAGGCGTGCCCCCCCATCGCGACGAGCACGATGGGCCGGCCGGTCGACGTTGTCATGGCTCTCCCCCGCGGTTGCGCTCCGAAAGGCGTTAGTTTGGCACGCTTTGCGACGGGTGGCCACGCCGGAGCCGGCGGGTTTGACTAATGTACCGATTCAGTCAAGATTAGGGGCGGACTCCAGGGGACATCAAGGGGAACGAGATGGCAAGGAAATCGGCGGCGGTCACACCCAAGGGGCGGCAGCCGGAGCTCGACAGCGGAATCTACCTCGACCTCCTTCGTCGGATGCTGACGGTCTACTACGTCGAGGAGCGACTTAGCGTCTTTGTGCGAGCGGGCAAGGTCTCGTTCCACGCCTCCACGCGCGGCCACGAGAAGCTCCAGACCGCCTTCGCGATGCTGCTCGAGCACGGTAAGGACTGGTTCTTCCCGTACTACCGCGAGAAGGCGCTGATGGTCGCGCTGGGCATGCCCCTCAAGGACATCTTTCTTCACATGCTCTCGAAGGCCGACGACCCCTGCGGGGGCGGCCGCAACATGAGCGAGCACTTCTCGAGCCCCGAGCTGCGGGTCGTCTCCCCGACCGCGTGCACCGGAACCCAGTACCTCCCCGCGGTCGGGATGGCCAAGGCGATCAAGAAGGACGGTGGCAACGAGATCGTCTACGTCTCCTCGGGTGAAGGTGCGACTTCCGAAGGCGAGTTCTTTGAGGCCGTGAACTACGCTGGGCGCGAGCGGCTGCCGGTCCTGTTCGTGGTGCAGAACAACGGCTACGCGATCAGCGTCCCGCAGAGCTCGCAGACCGGCTCCGAGATCTTCACGATCAGCAAGGGTCTCGCCGTGAAGTCGATCGCGGTGGACGGCACCCGTTTTACCGACATGTACCAGACGCTCGCGCCCCTGATCGCCAAGATGCGAACCGGCGTGGGTCCCCTGCTCGTCGAGGGTTCCGTCGTGCGTCTCGACTCGCACTCCTCGTCGGACGATCAGGCGAAGTACCGCACCGAGGAAGAGCTCGAGGCCATCCGCGAGAAGGATCCTACGGCGCACACGGCCGGCCGGATCCTGCAGTGGGGCCTGATCACCGAGAAGAAGCTCGAGCAGATGCACGAGGAGATCAAGGCCGAGGTCGACGCGGCGGCAGCCGCGGCCGACCAGGCGACGGCTCCCGATCCCGCGACCGCAGCCCTGCACATTTACTCCGACACCCGGCCGGTCGAGACCGAGATCCCACCAAAGAGCGTGTCCGAGAAACCGGTCACCATGGTCGATGCGATCAACCACGGTCTTCGCGAGGAGATGGAACGCGACGAGAAGGTCGTCATGTGGGGTGAGGACATCGCCGACCCCAAGGGCGGTGTCTTCGGCGTCACCCGAGGTCTGACCGATGCGTTCCCGGACCGCGTCGAGAACTCCCCGCTCGCCGAGGCCTCGATCGTCGGTGTCGCGCACGGGATGGCGATCGGCGGCTACAAGCCTGTCGTCGAGATGCAGTTCTCGGACTACTGCTTCCCCGGTTACATGCAGATGCGCAACGAGATCCCGACGCTGAGGTGGCGGAGCGGCGGCGTGTGGTCCAGCCCGATGGTGGTGCGCATGGCCACGGGCGGGTACATCCGCGGAGGCCCGTTCCACAGCCAGTCGCCGGAAGCGCTGTTCACGCATATCCCCGGGTGGTATGTCGCCTACCCGTCGAACGCCGAAGATGCCAAGGGGCTGATCAAGACCGCCGTCCGGATGGACGACCCCGTGATCTTCTTCGAGCACAAGGGCCTCTACCGCCAGGTGTACTCGAAGTCCCCGGAGCCGGACGCCGATTTTCTGATCCCGTTCGGCAAGGCCCGCGTGGCCCGCGAGGGGACCGACGTGACCGCGATCACCTGGGGAAGCGGCGTCATCCGCTGTCTGCGCGCGGCCGCCGAGCTCGAGAAGGAGGGTTTCTCCGTCGAGGTCCTCGACCTCCGCACGCTCGCGCCTCTCGACGACGAGAGCATCCACGCGTCGGTGCGGAAGACCGGCAAGGCGATCGTCGTCCACGAGGCCAACCTGACGGGTGGCTTTGGCGCCGAGATCGCCGCGCGGATCTCGAAGAGCTGCTTCGAGAGCCTCGACGCGCCGGTCGGGCGCGTGGGCGCGGAGGATTGCTTCCCGCCGTATGCCGGGACGCTCGAGGCGGCGATCCTGCCGTCGCAGGAGGACGTCACCGAGGCCCTCACCGACCTCGCACGCTGGTAGACTGGCCCCGTTCCCGACGTCATCGGAACGGAGCCTGCGTGATGAGCGAGGTCCTCAACCCCGCATTGCTGTCGAACAAGATCGCCTGGATCACCGGTGGCGGCACCGGTCTGGGCCGTGCCATGGCCTTGCGTTTCTCGAGACTGGGAGCCGCCGTCGCCGTCTGTGGCCGCCGCGAGGAACCGCTCGCGGCCACCGTCGACGAGATCCGCGCCGCGGGTGGCGAGGCCACCCGGGCGTGTTGCGACGTTCGCGACCC
>JBFJTV010000372.1:0-3270 GCA_041625075.1 Candidatus Polarisedimenticolaceae bacterium
CGCCTGCTCGGAGAAGATCACCCATGAATGCGAAGATGAACTGACTCGAAGACCTCGTCGAGCGCGACCGCGATCACGACTGCGAGGGTTTCGGCTCGCAGCGCGTGTGCGTGCGGTTGGTCTCGGTGGCCGACTTGCCGACGCGCTTCGGCAACTTCCGCGTCGTCGCGTTCTGGAACAACCGCGACGAGAAGGAGCACCTGGCCCTGGTCCACGGAGACATCATTGGCGCGACAGAGGTGCTGACGAGGTTGCACTCGGAGTGTCTCACGGGAGACGCGCTCGGATCGTTGCGCTGCGACTGCCGCGATCAGCTCGGGGCCGCTCTGGAGCGAATCTCGGAGCAACCACGCGGCCTGCTCTTGTACCTGCGCCAGGAGGGTCGCGGCATCGGCCTGGTCAACAAGATCCGCGCCTACTCGCTCCAGGACAGGGGCCTGGACACCGTCGAGGCCAACCGCGCACTCGGTTTCCGAGACGACGAGCGAGACTACGCGATCGCCAGCCACATGATCCACAGCCTGGGTGTCGTCTCGGTGCGTCTGATGACCAACAACCCGAAGAAGATCGAGCAGCTGACGTGCCACGGTGTCAAGGTCGCCGACCGAGTGCCGCATGTAATTCCGCCGAACGAGCACAACCGCTTCTACCTGGAGACCAAGGCAAATCGATCCGGCCACTGGATCGACTCGTTCGGCAAGAGCAGGCTTCCGGAGCAAAGCGATCCCGTGGTGGTCTCGGCAGGCGATGGCGACGCCTGAGGCCCGCGGAGGCGGTTTGCTGCTCGAAGGACCTGATACAGTGACGACCGGATGCAACGGCTATTAAACGAATTTGCCGTCACGTTCGATCTCGATTACCGGATCCGTGGGCAGCGACTTGGCGATCTGGTGGCGAGGGCCATCGACGAGCTCGAGGTACGGCAGCTCCCGGACTGGGGATCGCCGGGTCCCGCCGATCGTTACGAATCCGAGAGCGGCCGGTCTTTCGATTTCTATTACTCGCCGCACCTGTTCCCCGAGATGGACCTGCGTCTGCGCCTCGCCCACAAGCTCCAGTTTTACATGCTGCCTCGGGAAGTCCCGAACGGTGCGCCCGTCTCGATCGCGGCGGTTCTGGAGTCCTACTGTCACCTGAGCGGCGACCTGTTCGGCTGGGAGATGCTCGCCGACGGCAGGTTCCTGATCTGGATCTTCGACCTCGCCGGTCACGGCGTACGCGCCGGGATCGCGTCCGCCGTGCTCAAGGTGCTGATCGACAATCTTCGGCAGCGCGGACAAGTCGGCTCCCTGGCGATGGAGCTCAACGACACCTTCGTCGGCAGCCTGCGGGAAGACGGCGACAACCTGTTCGCGACCGGTTTCTTCATGGCGTTGTCCCCCGACGGGTCTGCCTGTTACACGTCCGCGGGACATCCCCCGGTGCTCCTGCGACGAGGGGACGGGCGAATCGAGGCGCTGTCGTCGAGCGGTCTGCCCGTCGGCATGTTTCCCGATCGCCGGTACGCCGCGACGGAGACCCGGCTCGACCCGGACGACACGGTGCTGCTCTATACGGACGGGGTGGTGGAAACCGAGAACGACAAGGGAGAGCTGTTCGGTCTCGATCGACTCCGTGAACACCTTCGAGAGGATTTCGAGACACCGCGGGAGCTGACCGACTCGCTCTACCGTACCATCGCCGAGCATCAGGACATGGCCAGGCTCAACGACGACGTCACCTTCGTCGCCGCGAGGATGGGGCCGGTCCGCTGACCGAAGGCGCCTAGGGCGAGGCGGGCTACGGCAGCGCCCCGACGATGACGCGCAACTCGGTGGGCACCTCTTCGACATGCTTGATCATGGCGAAGCGTTTGCCGTCGTTTGAAACGTCATAATGCTGGTGTCCTCCCGGCTCGGCGTCATAGCGACTGGCGTCGAACAGCCTCTGCGGCACGCCGGCTCGTAAGCCGTCGCGACGATCGACGCCAACGACGAAGACGTAACCGTCCGCGCGGAAGAACAGCTCGGTGCCGTCCTTGGACCACAGCGGCTCGCCTCCCCCGCCGGTCGACACCTTGATCTTTCGGTCGAGCTCGGGAAAAGGCTGAACGAAGATCTGTTGAGTGCCGCTCTCGTCGGCGACATAGGCCATCCATCGTCCGTCGGGAGACATCGACGGCCAGCGTTCGATGGCGGCCGACCCGAGAAGCGTCCGTGGCTCCGAATCAGGTTGATCGACGCGGACGGTACCGATCGCCCAGGTATCCGTCGCCGTCGAGTCGCGTTCGGTAAATAGCAGGATCCGACCCTCCGGGCCCCAACCTCCGGGCACGGTCGGACCGGGGTTGGGATAATGCTCGACACGTCCGCTGAAATCCGCGGCGATGGAGGCGATCCCGTTGGAGGCCAGGTCCGCTCCCAGAACCCGCGACCCGTCCTTGGCCCATAGGGCCGCCGTCGTCGCCCCGTTGGTGGTCAGGCGCGCAAGCTGACCCCGTCCGATCTCCGCGATGTAGACGTCCTTACCCAGGTCGTCCAGGGTGTCGAAGGCGACGCGCTGCCCGTCCAAAGAGACTCTCGGATGTTCCCACTTTCCCGGACCCCGGACGATCGTCTCCTCGTTACCCTGTCGATCGACCCAGACGAGCGAACTCGTCGGGGGTGTATCGGGGGCGGGGACGTAGGCGAGCACTCCGTTGTCCGCGACCGCGTAGTGCGCGACCAGCGAACCGCCGGCGCCCATGGTCGTGTGGACGCCGTCGAGCAACGGTGCCGGAGCTTCGGTCACCCCGCGTGCGGACGGGTCGAACGGGACGCTCCAGAGGACGCGATCGTGGGCGTAGATCAAATGCCCACTCGCGACGTAACGCGCGTGCGCGGCGCCGGTGGTGATCGTGGAGAAGTTCCGATTCTCGAGATCGAGCATCATGACCACGGGCTGTTGCGGCGATCCCGTCGTGAACAGCAACCCGCTCCCGTCGGGAAGTAACGACGACAGCGAAAACTCCCGCTCGCCCTGCGTTCGCTTGGGTGCCACGAGCAGCTCGGGTGCCCCGCCCTGTACGGGGACCCGCCAGATTCCGGTGTTCGTGGAATAAACGATGCGCTCGCCATCCGGTGTCCAGCCGCCGGCGAAGTTCTGCGACGAGACATCGCACACACGGCGAGCCCCGCCGCGCTCGAGCGAGACCACCCGCAGGGCGTTGTCGGCGAGAAAACCGACCCACTTTCCATCCGGGGAGAAGAACGGCCCGCGTGCATCCTGCGTATCCGCGATCGGCGTTCCCTC
>JBFJTV010000373.1:0-3252 GCA_041625075.1 Candidatus Polarisedimenticolaceae bacterium
GACCGCGGGCACACCTGTCAAATCTCGCTGGATCAATAACTTGCGGGAAATAAAGATGCACGGGCGCAACCCGTGCAGTTGGCTTCGGGTCCCCGGAAGGTGAACCGAAGGCGCCCTCGATGTAACGTCGCAGCCGGTACCGGTCTACGTCGAGTGAGAGAACGCGGGCTCCAGTACGGTGGATCGCCGTATGCCGGCCACAAATGGCACGGCAACGTTCCCCGCGTTCCATCCCACTGGTCAAAGTATACACCGATGACGTTCGGAAAGGTAGTGCGGAATGGGTCGCGTCGGCGGAATCGTCCTATACTCGCTGGCCCTTCGGAGTTGCGCTTCCAGTGGAGCACAAAGACGTTGAAACGTCGCGCTTCAACGCGGGTCTTCGCGGTCGCCAGGCGCTGACCGATGCGGGTGGTCTTCAGGACGGACTCGTCGTTCGCCATGGCCACCGGGCACGTCACCCGTTGTCTGGCCCTCGAGGCCGAGCTTCGCCGGCGCGGCGCCGCGACCTCGTTCATCACACGCGCGCTGCCGGGTGATGCCGCTTTTCTCATCCTGGAACAAGGCGTGTCGCTTCAACGTCTTCCCTCTCCACGGTCCGAGGCTGTCATCGACGCCGACGGACCACCGCACGCGTCGTGGCTCGGCGAGACCTGGGCGAACGACGCGGAACAAACCGGGGCCCTGCTCGAAGGCGAGGTGGACTGGCTCGTCGTCGATCACTACGGCCTCGACGCCCGGTGGGAGTCCCGGTTCCGCAAGACCGGCGCGCGAGTCCTGGCCATCGACGATCTTGCCGACCGTCTCCACGACGCCGACGTTCTTGTCGACCCCAACTTCGCGCCCGAGGAAGGGGAACCCTACGAGAAGTTGCTGCCCGACGGGGCCACGATCCTCCGAGGCCCACGCTACGCTCTTCTGCGCGCCGAGTTCCGCCGTCTGCGCGAGCGACGCCAGCCGCCACGGCGGCCCGCCCGTCTCCTCGTCTTTCTCGGAGGCTCCGACGTTCCCGACGTCACCGGGCGAGTGCTCGAGGGTCTCCATCACGCCGCCCTTCCGGATGTCGCGATCGATGTGATCGCCGGTGTGTCGAACCCCAGACGGGCCGGCATCCGAGCACTCACGGAGACGACGGGCGCCCGCTTTCACGAGCGCGTCCCCGAGATGGCGGAGATGATGCTCGCCGCGGACCTCGCGATCGGTGCGGGAGGCGGCACCGCCTGGGAGCGTTGCTGTCTCGGTCTCCCGGCGATCCTGGTCTCGCTCGAGGCCAACCAGATACGGATCGCCAGGACCCTTCACGCCACGGGGGCCGCGGTCTATGTGGGTCACCACGACACCGTGAGCGCGAGCGACATCGTTTCGGAGACGACGAGACTTCTGGAAAACCCCGGCCTTCTTGCCGAGATGAGCCGGAAGGGGATGGACCTGGTCGACGGGCTCGGTGTCTCCCGAATCGCCGACGTCATGGAACAAACCAAGCCCCGGGTCATCGGCACTTGCTGACCTTGGCAGAGCGCGCAATCGAAACAAAACGGCGTCCTTTACTCCTCGATCAGGGTTGATCGGCGTGCCGAGTCCTGCGATGGTCCGACTAGACAGCGCGGCACCTTCCGCGCATCACGTAGAGGAGCAGGCTGTCATCCCCGAGGAATCCGACATGAAAAAACGACTCACCCTGGTGGCCATTCTCTTCACGGTCTTTCTCGCGGTTGGTTGTAATCCCATCGTTGTCAATAGTCTCGAAGACATGGAAGACCCGCCCGAAGGAACGGTCACGTTGCGCTCCGCGCTTGATTCTGCCCTTCCTCATCAACGGATCGTCTTCGACGACGGTCTCGACGGTGGCACCATCGAGCTGTCCATCGTTGGCAGGGAGCACACAGTGCTCAAGGGTGAGGTCATGGGCATGCGCGACGAGCCCAGCGGCCCCGTTTCCTACCTGGTGGGCTACCGCGAACGCGACTACGGGAGATCGGCGCTGTTCGCTCGAAAGAACGTCGTGATCGACGCGTCTTCGCTGCCTTCCGGCATCACACTGGCGTGGACCGGGGGGGGGCAGAACCCGGCAAGGGTTCTGGCTGTACGCGGCAACCTGGTGATGAGAAACGTCTCGGTGACGGGTGGCTGGAGCATCGCCGAGGAGTTGCCGACACCTGACCCCGATGATGAGTATGGGCAGCTTTCGACCCGCGCACGTGGCGCCGGGGTGGCCGTGTGGGGGATCGCCCGGCTCGTGGATTGCAAGGTCTACGACAATCACTGCAAGAGAGATGCGAGCGTTCCGGCCAGGTCGCGGGACGCCGGGGTCTTTGGAGGCGGGGTCTACGCAGACATCGTCCACATGAGGAGAAGTGTGGTCAGCGGGAACTCCGTCGCTGCGACCGGGGTCTCCGGAGGTGGTGTCTTTTCCGTCGGCGGAGCCGATTCTCAGGAAACGACTTCGACGATTCGTCGAAGCGCAATCACGGGCAACCGCATCACCGGCATCTTTGCGTACGGAGCCGGGGTCTATTCCGATGGCGGTGGGATCGGCAAGCAGAAGACGCTGGTTCTGGAGAACTCGACGATTGCGAGGAACCTGGTCGAACCGTTGCCTGGGCTCCCGGGTTTCATGTACGGAATCGGGTACTGGCGCGGCGCTGGTGTCTACATGTCGAACGGATACATGGACGTCCATGGCTGTACCATCGTCGAGAACGAAGTTCACGGGTACCCTCGAACCGACGACCTGGGAAAACCGAATCTGGCCGGCGGGGTCGCGGCAACGATCGGTAATGCCCATGCCGTCGAAGACATGACCATCGGCCACTCGGTGATTGCCGGCAACCGGGTTTTCGAGATCGGAGGCCTCGACTACGACCACGACATCTTCACGGGGTCGCTGCTGTACTTCAGCAGCAGGGGATACAACCGCATCGGGGTGGTCGATTTCAGTCAGATCCTCGTTCCCGTGGGTGAGCCGGGCTGGGCCTCGCTCTGTAGAAAGCACTACCCCAAGCAGGGGGACGAAGACGGCGTCGACGTTGCCGACGTGCTGAATCTGGCGACCGGCATCACGTACTCCGACTCGATTCTCTCGGTCGGTGTGGACGCGCAGGGCCTTGCCGTCCTGCATTACGATCCCCGGGGAAGTGCCCTCGATCAGGTGCCCACGTCGTCTTATGCCGTCGATGAGTCCTTCGCCGAGTATGACGTCAGCGCGGGCGCAGACGACTTCCTGGCCATCATGCTCGACCGGCTGGAAGACCA
>JBFJTV010000374.1:0-3238 GCA_041625075.1 Candidatus Polarisedimenticolaceae bacterium
CCGACGGCAACCTGTACTTCATGGAGATGAACACTCGGCTCCAGGTCGAGCACCCGGTCACGGAGATGGTCACCGGGATCGATCTCGTTCGCGAGCAGTTGCGGGTGGCCGCCAGGCACCCGCTGGCGTTCGACCAGGAGGAGATCGACTTCAACGGTCACGCCATCGAGCTGAGAATCAACGCTGAGGATCCGGCCAGGGGCTTTCGGCCGGACCCTGGAGAGATCACCGCGTTCGAGGCGCCCGTCGTCGAGGGGGCGAGCACGCGTATCCGCTGGGATTCGGCGATCCGCACGGGCTACCGGATCCCACCGCACTACGACTCGATGATCGGCAAGTTGATCGTGCATGGACCCGACCGTCCCGCCGCCATCGACGCCGCGCGGTGGGCGCTCGATTCGATGCGGATCGAGGGCGTGGCAACGACGATGGAGCTTCACCGCAGGATCCTCGACGACCCCACGTTCGCCTCGGGCGAGTATGACGTCGACTTCCTGAAAAGGCGGTCGCTGGTGGAGTCCTCGTGATCGCGGCGCACCGGCGAGGAGGCTGAGCGTGGCCAAGGTGATCCTCGAGCCGATCGGAGAGGCGCGGGAGCATTTCCTGCCCGATGACGCCTGGGCCGCGCAACGCGACCACATGACCGCGCTTCGCGAAGCCCTCCAAGGCAAGCGGGACGAGGTCCGCTCGGGATGGGGGCCGAAGTACGCGGAGCGCGTGCGCAACAAGGGCAAGATGCCCACGTGGGACCGGATCGACCTGCTCCGGGACCCGGGCAGCCCCGTGCTTCCCATCGGGACCCTGGTCAACTACGGCAGGGTCTTCGGCAAAGACGAGCGCAGCTCTCCCGGAGCGGGGATCGTGACCGCGTTCATCCGCGTTCACGGCCGGTGGGTGGTGGTCATCGCGAATGACAATACCGTGGCTTCGGGATCGTGGTGGCCCAGGACCCCGGAAAAGATCCAGCGTGCTCAAGAAGTGGCCCTGCGGCTTCGTCTGCCGGTGATCTATCTGGTCGATTGCTCCGGTCTCTATCTTCCCGAGCAGGCGAGCACATTTCCCGGGCGCACGGGGGCGGGGGCGATCTTCCGGATGAATTCGTTGCTCTCGGCGGCCGGCGTTCCGCAGATCGCCGGAGTGCACGGCGACTGCATCGCGGGCGGCGGCTACATGCCGATCATCAGCGACGTCGTGTACATGACCGAGCAGGCGTACATGGTCATCGCGGGCGCCGCCCTGGTCAAAGGCGGAAAGTCTCAGAAGATCACTTCGCTGAGCATCGGGGGGCCCGACGTCCACGTGCATCTCTCGCGATGTGCCGACCACCGTGTTCCCGACGATGCCACGTTGATCGCGCGAGTCCGCTCGGAGATCGACTCGCTTCCCGGGCCCGCGTCGGGGTACTACCGTTACGGCGCGGAGGCGGCCCCCCCGAAGCACTCCACGGAGGAGCTCGACGGTTTGTTCCCTGTCGATCACCGCGTTGCCTACGACGTGCGCCAGGTCCTCTCGAGACTGGTGGACCACTCTTTGTTCTGGGAGGTCTACCCGCAGGTCGGTCTCGAGATGGTCTGTGGAGTCGGGAGAGTCGGTGGGTTGTACGCCGGTTTTGTCGCCAACAATCCCGCGCTGACCGAGCACCCCGTCCATCGCGGCGTGAAGCGACCGGGTGGGATTCTGTATCGCGAGGGCATCGCGAAGATCTCGCAGTTCTCTCGGGCATGCAACGACGACGGCATTCCGATCATCTGGCTTCAGGACATCTCCGGGTTCGACATCGGTCTCGAGGCCGAGAAACAAGGTCTGCTGGGGTACGGCTCGAGCCTGATCTACACCAACTCCACGAACACGGTTCCGATGTTCACCGTGCTGCTGCGCAAGGCGTCGGGTGCCGGGTACTACGCCATGGCGGGTTTGCCGTACGGACCGATCCTGCAACTCGCCACGCCGATGACGCGTCTCGCCGTGATGGAGGGACGGACGCTCGCGATCGGAACCTATAACGCGAAGCTCGACGACAACTTCAACATCGTCGCCGACACGCCGGATGAGCGCGATGAGATCCGAAGGGGCATGGAGGCCGTCGAGGAGCGAATTACGAGCGACATGGACCCCGTGAAGGCGGCGTCGCAGATGGACGTCGACGAGATCGTCGCGCCGGGTGAGCTTCGGCTCTACCTCGAGGCGGCGATCGGCATGGCCTACCAGTCGACCGGTTATCGTCGTGTCAAGAATCCCAGGATCTGGTCGCTTCACGACCTCGAGGCGCTGCAGGGATGAGCGAGCCGATCGTTCTGGTTCACTTGAAGACGGCCGCGGACGGCACGATCCGCGTCCTGGCTCCCGCGGTGGGGTGGTGGTCGGAGCACCCGCCTCGCGGCGCCCTGGTCGGACCGGGAAGCCGCATCGGCGTCCTCCAGACTCTCAAGCAGCGCTGCGCCCTCGTGCTCCCCGAATCCGTTGCCGGGCACGCCACCGGGGAGCTTCCCCGGGATCGGCGGGTCCAGGTGGAATACGGAGAGACTCTCTTCGTCGTCACACCGGTCGAGGCCGGTGAGACCACCGCGATGCTCGGGGAGACCGCCGAGTTGGGGCACCCGACCGATGCCGACCTCCCGGAGAATGCCTGGGCAGTGCTGGCGCCGAGCGACGGCGTGTTCTACCGCAGACCGGCTCCGGACGCGGAAACGTTCGTCGAGGTCGGTGACCGCATCGTGAAGGGCCAGGTGATCGGCCTGGTCGAGGTCATGAAGACTTTCAACCAGATCCTCTTTGGCGGACCCGGGTTCCCGCAGGAGGGGACGGTGGTGGAGATCCGCGCCCAGGACGTCGAGGAGGTTCGATCCGGCCAGGTTCTCGTCGTGGTCGCGTCCCGGTAGAGCGATGCAGGACGCCAACTGGGTCGGAGTGATCTCGGACACCCACGGGCTTCTGCGTCCGGAGGCCGTCGCTGCGATGCGCGGCGCCGAGCACATCATCCACGCCGGAGATGTCGGGCGCGGCGACATCCTGGAAACCCTCGAGGAGCTCGCCCCGGTCACGGCGGTGCGAGGCAACGTCGATCATGCGGGGCGCCCCGCCATCCTTCCCGAGACCGCGGTCCTCGAATGGAACGGGATGGCGGTCTACGTCCTGCACGATCTCGAGCGGCTCGATCTCGAACCTGCCGCCGCGGGCTTCGGGGCCGTCGTCAGCGGTCACTCGCATCGCCCACGGGTCCGGGAGCGCGGCGGCGTGC
>JBFJTV010000375.1:0-3234 GCA_041625075.1 Candidatus Polarisedimenticolaceae bacterium
CGCGATCTGACACCGTTCCGCAACAACTTCGACATCACGCTCGCCGTGGACTCGATCGTGGGCCCGCGACCGGCGGACGTCGACCGCATCCTCGAGCAGGTTTGGCACAGCCTGCGCGAGGGGGGTCTCTTTTTGGCGACCTTCCCGGCGGCAGCCCGGTGCGGTGAGCCGGTCCCGCTTCCACTCGGAGAAGACCGCGAGATGCCGGCGCCCCACCGTCTCACCGAGATGGCGCTGCAGTACCGCCTCTGTCGCGTCGGCTTTCAAGGCGTACGGATCCAGCGCTTCCCGTTCGACCGCTCGGGCGCCGGCGTGCTGCTGTGCCAGGCGACCCGCCGCGCGAACAACTAGGAGCCTCCGCGTTCCGTCATCGGCTCGGCCTCGACGATCCAGGGCTGGTAGCGACTGCCGAAGGCCACGGTCACGCGATAGCGCGGGCCCTCGGAGCGGTTCGGGTTCTCGCGGAACGGCTCGAAGATCTCACGATGCGCGCGGCTGACGTGGATGTGATCGACGAGAATCCGGCGAATCCAACCCCGGAGCTCCGGCGGACCCATGCGCTCCGTCTCCGAGTCCCACTCGCGATCGACACGGATGTCGATCACCGCGGGGACGACGATGAACCGCCCGCGATCGGGGTAACGGCTCCTGAGCTCGAGAGGGTCCGCGTCGGCGTCGATCGCGTGGAGTCGCGATCGGGTCTTGCGCTCGACCTCGAGAGAACCCCTTCGCCGCTCGAGCTGCTCCTGCGTGGCCTCGCCGCGCTCGACCTCGGCGGCCAGCTCCGCGATCTCGCGCTCCTGCTCCTCGAGCCATCGTGCCCACGCGTCGCCCTCGAGCTCGAGGACGACGAAGGCCTCGCGCGGTAGCTGCTTGTCGTAGTACAGCTCCTCGGTGGCGGCCTCGACGGGCACGCTGCAGTCGAACCCCAGCTCCTCGAGCTTGTCGGCGTCGAGCCACTCCGGACCCTGCCAGTCTCGGCCCCAGCTCAGCTGAAGCAAGATGCCGGTGTTCTCCTCGGGTGTGTAACCGATCGGGAGCTCGCGCTCGGTCAGTACGATCGCGGCATCCGGCTCTCCCGTGCGGTTGAGCGCCACGCCGACGAGAATGATCACGTTGAACACGACGACCAGGACGATCGCGAGGATCCATCCTCTACGCATCATGACGATACCTCTCGGCTGATGAGGCTGCGCGCCTTCTTGAGAATCACCAGCATCGCGACGGCGACGGCACCGAGAACGAGGAAGAACAGGTACTTCGGCATCAGCTCCCACCACCAGTCGAAGAACTTGACGTAGAGGTAGATCACGAAGAAGGTGCTGCCGAGGTAGGTCGTCTCGCGCCAGTCCTTGCGGATGCCGATCCAGATGGCGAGCCCGGCGACCAGGAACCCGACGAGCTGGTAGACGATCTCCACTCCGTCGGCCGTGAGCGGGAGGTAGCTCCCCGCGCCCCACGACCCGAGCACGAGGATTGCGACGAAGGTCGCCAGCGACCCGAGCAGACGGTAGATCGAGGGGAACCGCTCCAGCGTCCGGTGGGGGATGACAATCGGAACGAGGAAGGCGACGAGACCGGCGATCAGGTAGTTCTCGGGACGCTCGAGGCGATGAAGCCAGTACGAGCCCGTCCAGAATCCGAGCGTGGTCGTGAGATAGCCCATGAGCGCCAGCACACCCGCGCCCAGGATGATCCGGATGCCGTAGAGATAGGCCAGCAGCACGCCGAACACGCCCCAGACGAGCAAGGCGTTCTGCGACGGCGTGATGTTGAACACGGTGCCCAGGACGATGATGTTGAGGACGAAGCACCCGAACGCGACCAGACCGAGCAACCCGGTGAAGTACAGCGTCCGTTCGTGCCGGCTACACCATTCCATCGCGGCGACGGCGAGCAGAGGCGCCGAGAGCAGAACGGCGATCTGGACCGGTGTCGTCATCAACCCCCAGAAACGGTAGAAGAACAGGTAGACCGCGATCGCGAGCGCCAGCGCGCCGAGCGTCGAGACGATGCGCATACCCCACGACATCTGCTTCTGACGGTGGGTCGTATCCACATCGAACTGGCTCGCGAGACTCTCGAGGATCCGATCGTGGTACTCCCGCAGACCTTTGCGCTGGTCTTCGGAGAGGGTCAGCGCTCCCTCCCGTTCCACGGTCTCGAGCTCCGTTCGGAACACGCGGATTCCGTCCACTCGTTTCTGGGCGGCTGTTTTGCTGGCCTCGTTGCTCATGGCCGAACCTCCGATCGCGTCAGCCTTGTCCTCTTCGAGAACCATGCCAATCCGCTCGTCGACAAGCAAGCGGAGCATTCGGGCACTGAACCGCGAGATCCGGACGACCCCGTGCGAACCGAAGTTCGCACCACGCACCCCGGTTCGCGCCGTTCAACCGCACAGAACGTTTCCGCCGTTGACGTTCAGGATCTCGCCGTTGACGTACGACGCGAGGTCCGAGGCCAGAAAGAGCACCGCGCCGGCGATCTCCTCCGGTCGGGCCGGGCGGCCGAGAGGAATCGACGCGAGGATCGCCTCGCGCCCCGGGCCGTCGAGGGCGTCCTTGGCCATGTCGGTCTCGGTCCATCCCGGCGCGACGGCGTTGACCGTGATGCCCGACGAGGCCAGCTCCGCGGCGAGCGACTTCGTCAGGGCGATAATGCCGCCCTTGGAGGCGGCGTAGTGCGCGTGCCCGGCCTCACCGCGCTGGCCGGCGGTGCTCGAGATGTTGATGATCCGGCCGGAGCCGTTCTCTTTCATGGCGGGCACCGCGGCCCGGGCGGCATGAAAGACGCCCGTGAGGTTCACGGCGATCATTTCGTGCCACTCGTCGTCACTCATCTCGTCGATCGGGGCGCCCTTCCAGATCCCGGCGTTGCTCACGAGGATGTCGAGCTTGCCCAAGCGGTCGACGGTCGCGTCCACCAGCATCTCCATCTCCTCGCGGCGGGTGACGTCGGCGGCGAGCGCAAAGGCCTTCCCGCCCGCCTCCTCGATCCGCTGCACGACGAGCTCGGCCCAGGGCCGCTCGACGTGGTACCCGAGCGCGACGTGCGCGCCGGCCTTCGCCAGCAGCGTGCAGCACTCCCGGCCGATCCCCCGGGAGCCTCCCGTGACCACGGCGACCTTGCCCGTCAAATCAATCATCACCATCTCCTCGGGGACATGCCTTTGTTGGCCGTTTGGTGCCACACCTCCTAGAGGTTCTTGCGGTTTCGGTAGACGCTCCCGCGGGA
>JBFJTV010000376.1:0-3175 GCA_041625075.1 Candidatus Polarisedimenticolaceae bacterium
CCCGTGGCAGCTCGAGGGCACGATTCGCGCACTGCGCGGCTCGGGTTACCGCGAGATGACGTGCGTCCAGAACCAGACGGTGGTGACCAACGCCTTCAAGGGCGAGGACCTCAACCGCTACGTTCCGGTTCTCGAGGCCTATCAGGTTCCGGTCCTCTATAACTTCAAACCCGAGGACATGAACTGGGAGGTCTACAAGCCCAAGGCGAGAATGCGGGTTCTCGACCAGATCTACCCGGACGGTATCAAGATTCCCGACTTCTTCTTCGGCAAGAACATCGTGCACCTTCCGACCGTGAAGTGCCACATCTACTCGACGACGACCGGCGCGATGAAGAACGCCTTCGGCGGCCTGCTCCACGACCACCGGCACTACACGCACTCCTGGATCCACGAGACGCTCGTCGATCTGCTGGCCATCCAGAAGGAGATCCACCCGGGGATCTTCGCCGTCAAGGACGGCACGACCGTCGGCAACGGACCCGGTCCGCGCACGATGGTCCCAGTTGTCAAGAACCTCATGCTCGCATCGGCCGACCAAGTCGCGATCGACGCGGTCGCCGCGAAGATGATGGGGTTCGACCCGTTCGACATCGGGTACATCCGGATGGCGCACGAGGACGGTCTCGGCATCGGCGACACACGGGAGATCGAAGTCGTGGGCGCGGACGTCTCCGGCGAGTCGTGGGGATTTCGCGTCGGCGACAACGGTGCTAGCCTCGTCGGAAATCTGTTGTGGTTCTCGCCGCTCAAGAAGTTCCAGAAGCTGTTCTTCCGCACGCCGCTCGTGCATCTGTTCATCTTCGGCTCGGAGTCGTACCACGACTACTACCGTTGGCCGCTCAAGGATCGCCGGACGTTCGAGCGCTGGAAGGACGAGACGGCGTGGGGCGGGCTGTTCGAGCGCTACGGCGAGGGACCGATGAAAGGTCCCGAATCTCCGCGAAAAGAACCGGTCGGCCGGGTTCCCGCCTGAGTTGCCCGCTCGATGCATCGACTCGGAATCATTCTGCTCGTACCGGCGCTCGTCCTCGCGCCCGCTCACGTTCTCGCGCAGGACCGCGGCGTCGTGACCGGCACGGTCAAGACACCCGACGGGGTTGCCGTCACCGATGCGCGCGTGACCATCGTCGAGCTCAATCTCAGGACCTTCGTGGACGATGCTGGAACCTACCGTCTCGCCGACGTCCCGTTCGGTGACTACCACATCGAGGCGTTCAGTCGCCGCTTCGGGAGCAACGTCGTGGAGTTCGGCCTCGACCGCGCGGAGCTCGCCGTCGATATCGAGATCGGGTTGTCGGCCCATCGCGAGCAGATCATCGTCACCGCGACACCCGGTGGACGAGGTGCCGGAGAGGCCGTCCAGCCGGTGACGGTGCTGGATGAAGACCAGCTCAGCCAGAGCATGAAACCTACGATCGGCGGAACGCTGTCCGCGGAGCCCGGTCTCAGCCAGTCCTACTACGGCGGCGGGTCCAGCCGTCCAATCATCCGCGGTCAGGGCGGCGGACGAGTCCGTGTCCTCGAAGGCGGTGTCGGTGTCGGGGATGCCTCGACGACGAGCCCCGACCACGCGGTGGCGACCGACCCGATGGCCGCCAGCCGCGTCGAGATCGTCCGCGGGCCGGCGACGGTCTTTTACGGCGGCCAGGCGGTCGGCGGCGTCGTCAACATCCTCGACGACCGCATCCCGGAGTACGCGCCCCAGGATCGTTTCTCGGGTGAGCTAAACTTGCGTGCCGGCTCGGCCGCGGACGAGCGGCGGGGCGCCGCGAAGCTGGGTGGTGGAGTCGGACAGTTCGCCTGGCACATCGACGCCATGAAGCTCGAGACCGACGACTACAGCATCCCCGGCAACGCGGTGATTGGCGACCCGTCGAGCCCGTCGGGGACGCTCCCCAACAGCGCGATCGAGACCGACAGCGCCGCCATCGGAGCGTCGTGGGTCGGTGACAACGGTTTCGTGGGGGCGTCGTACCGGACGTTCGACACGTTGTACGGCATCCCGGCCGAGCTCGAGGAAGAGGACCCGGTGCCTTCGATCGCCGGCCACTCCAGCCTGCCGCAACAGGTCGAAGAGAACGGCGGCATCAACATCGACATGCGTCAGCGCCGTTGGGACGTCCGCGGCGGATTCGACACCCAGTTCGGACCGTTCAACGGTCTGCGTTTTTCGACCGGGTTCAACGATTACGAACACACCGAGCGCGATGACGGGTCCGTAGGAACACGGTTCTTCGTCGATCACGCCGAGGGCCGTGTCGAAATCAGCCACGGCGAAGGCGGTCCTCTGGTCGGCGGGTTCGGGGCGCAGTATCGCGCTCGCGATCTCGAGGCGGTGGGCGCCGAGGCTTTCGTCCCGCCCTCGGCCGAGGACAGTGGGGCGCTGTTCGCGCTGGAGCGGTTGACCTTCGGGGCGTTCCGGTACGAGCTCGGCTTTCGGGTCGAGCGCGTCAGCGCGGACACGAGGGCCTCGGTCGCGGCCGATCCCATCTGCGACGACCCGCGGCCCCGGGATTTCACCCCCGTTTCCGGATCGTTCGGTTTTGCGTGGCTTCCGGGAGACAACGTCGTCGGCATCTCCGTGACCCGGGGAGCACGCGCGCCGAGCGTCGAGGAGCTATACGCCTGCGGCGAGCATGCGGCGACATTCTCGTTCGAGATCGGAGATCCGAATCTGGACCAGGAAACCAGTCTGGGATTCGATCTGAGCTATAGGAGACGTGAGGGCCGGGTCACGGGCGAGG
The DNA here is from genome assembly GCA_041625075.1 of Candidatus Polarisedimenticolaceae bacterium. GTDB lineage: Bacteria > Acidobacteriota > Polarisedimenticolia > Polarisedimenticolales > Polarisedimenticolaceae > JBFJTV01. The sequence continues at coordinate 2,748 of JBFJTV010000376.1, forward strand.
TCAACCTGTTTGCCAACCGCTACGACGACTTCATCTTCGAGGAGCTCGTCGGGATTCCACCCGGGGAGCTGCCGATCTTCCGATACGCGCAGACCGATTCCGACTTCTATGGCTTCGAGCTCAACGCTCTGGTCCACTTGTACGACGCCGATCTGCGCGACCTCGACCTGCGGATCGTGGGGGACGCCGTGCGGGCCGAGCAGCGGGCGAGTGGTGAGCCGTTACCCTTCATCCCTCCGGTCAGCCTGGGGGTGGAGCTGCTGTACCAGGGCTTCCGGTGGTACGCGTCGGCCGGAGCACGACGGTACGACGACCAGACGCGGGTTCCGGATTTCCAGACCCAAACCGCCGGCTACACGATGGTGGACGCGACCGTGGGCTACCGTCTCGTCGCGCGTGGGCTGTTGCACGACATCTCGATCCGCGGC
>JBFJTV010000377.1:0-3170 GCA_041625075.1 Candidatus Polarisedimenticolaceae bacterium
AACCCGACGCCGGTTGCCGCGAACATCGCCTTCGCCATCCAGAAGGTGGGCAATTGCGGCATCATCAGTGCCACCAAAGCGATGAACCCCAGCGCCAGCAGCATCGCGCGCCGGTAGCCGATCCTGACGATGAACGAGGCGACCAGAAAAGAGGTAATGGCGATCGGCAGGTCCTTGAAGGCCTCCAGGATCGCCGCCGACGACTCGGAGACGCCGTACGTGTTCTGGACCTGGAGGACGACCGTGCCGACGCTGTTGAGCAGTATCGCGAAGACGAAATAATTGAGGAACAGCGATATCTTGACGACCCAGCGATTCATCCCTGCTTCCTGAAGACGGTTGCGAGGCGGCCGGGGCGGATATCGCACCTGTTGGCGCGCACGATCACGCCGCGGTCCGCCGCGGCAAGCCTTTCGAGGCGGCGAGACCCGTCTTTCCCGCGCACCGCAAAGACCGGGCTTTCAGATACGTCCGCCGGGGCGCGACTGCCGAGCCGGGCGCCCGATCAGAAGCCGTACCCGAGACCCAGGGTCACGGATCGCGGCAGGATGAACCGGCCGTTCGGCGCCGCGATCGTGCGCGGATCGCTCTCGGTCAGGGCCTCCTCGTTGGTGAGATTGTCCACCGACAGGTGAACCGAGAACCTCTCGTTCAGGCTGACGATCGCGCCAAGGTCGATCTTCTCGTAGCCGTCCAACCGGTTGACGTTTTCCGGCTCTCCCCAGCGGTCGTCGACGGCGCTGATCGTGCCGTAGACCGTCGTGAACGCCCTGCCCATCTGGAAGGAGTAGCTGGGCGTGAGCCGCAACTGCCAGCCGGGTTGACGCTGGGTCTCGTTGCCGGCGTTCGGGCCGCGCTTGATCTCCGTATCCTGGATCGTCGCGTTCAACGTCACGTAGAACCCCGTGCCCGAGTTCCACAGGGCGTCCAGCTCGACCCCCATCGCCTCCTGGGTGATGATGTCCGCCGCCCCCGCTCCGGTCAGCGCAATGAAGAAGGTCGGATCCACCTCGGTGAGGAACACGGTCCCATAGACGCTGAGCTTGTTGGTGACCCATTTGAGGCCGAGCTCCTGCTGGTCGACCTCCTGGATCAGGAGGTTGCCGCCGCGAAAAGCGTCCCGATTGTCCCGGAAGTCGTCGAAGTACGGCATCTTGCTGCCGCTGTTGATGCGGGCGAAGGCACCGAGGTTGTCGTTGATCAGGTAGTTCGCCGCCGCAGTCCACGACAGCTCGGTCTCGTCGAAAGAGAGTCCCAGCGTCACCAGGCCGTCGAGGCCCTCGTCGACGGAGTACTCGACCTTGTGGTTTTCGGTGCGCACGCCGAAGTCGATGGTCCATCGCTCGGTGGCGTCGTAGGTCACCGCGGCGTACAGCGCTCGAGTGGTCGCGTCACCCCGCGCGTCGATGTCGTAGTTCCACGTGCAACTGTCGATCGCCGGGTCGTTGCAGGCGATTCCCGTCACCACCTCGCCGCCCGCCTGTACGACTTCGTACTTGTGATTCCCCAGAGACCAGAACTCGTCCGTCGACGAGTTGGCGGAGTACAGGCCGAACGTCACCTGGCCTTTGTCGAACTGCTTGGTCAGGCCGAGGTCGTTGGTGAACGCCTCGATGTCCTTGCGGACTTCCCACGCGCCGAACTGCTGGATGTACTCGGAATCCGAGATCGCGCGACCACTCACCGAGCCGGTGATCGGCCCGACGATCACCGCGGCCGGATCGAGCGCCGGATTGGCGCGCAGCGCTCCGATCTGCACCGCGCCGCCCTGCGGCACGAGTCCAAGGGTGTCCGCGTCGCCGGACGTGTAGCTGAATCGATCGACCAGCTCCCAGTCGTCGGCGATCTGGAAGACGACCGACCCTCCCGTAACCCCTCCGTCCCAGCCACGACCTTCACCCAGATCGAGGGTCTTGGCCTGCGGATTCTCGAACGAGGCATCGCCGAAGTTGTTGGCGAACAGGATTCGGCGCTGCCGGTTCAGGGCACCGATCTGATTGTATTCATTGTCCACGCCCGGCACGTTGAGGGCCACCGGCAGGTACCAGGTACCGCTGTCGTCGGTCTCGCGGTGAAAGAAGTTGATCTTCCCGCGCTCCAGGTTCCTGGTCAGATTGAGCGTCGCCTGGAAGCCCTCGTCCGAATTGAAGCCGGAGTCTCGGACGCCGGGCGAGCTCGAAATGTAGCCGCCGACCATGTAGTAGAAGTCGTCGGCGATCTTGCCGCTCACGTAGCCGTCGAAGCGCCGCAGCTCGTAGTCCGAGGTGCTGTACTTTACGAAGCCCTCGGTGTCCTCGCCGCCTTCGCGAAGAATGAAGTTGGTGGTCAGTCCCGGTTGACCGTTGCTGAACACCGGGTTGGGGCCGCCGCGCAGCGCCTCCATGCGCAAGACCGTTTCGTCGATGCGGAACAGCGTCGTGTTCTCCAGGAAGGACAGGGTCGGTGGGGGAAAGAACGGCGAGCCGTTGATCTGCACGGTGAGATACGGGGCGTCGCCTCCGCCCGGGAAGCCGCGAACGAACACGTTGGCGCCGGAGACCCCACCGGAGCTCTCCGACCAGACGCCGGGCACGACCTTCAGCAGGTCGGCCGTGCTCTTCGGAGAGAACTTCTCGATGTCGTCGCTGGGCAGCGTCGTGATCGCGAAGCTGGCGTCGAACTTGCGCACCTCGGCTCCGTCGGCCGTGCCGGTGACGATGATCTCGTCGATCAGCTCGTCCGCCGGCTCCTCCTCACCTGCCTCGGCTGTCTCCTCACCCGCCTCCGAGCTTTCCTCGTCGGCGGTCGTTGGCTGCGCCTGCAGCGCATGCGGCGGCACGAGAGCGAGTGCCAATAGCGCGAGGAACAGGACGAGCTTCTCTCCGCGGCGGGCGAGTATCCGCATCACTCCAACTCCTTCCTCAGATTGTCGATCCATGGGAACAAACGGAGCTTCCATGGTAGCACAGGGGCCAGCACAGGCGCCAGAGCCCGTGGGGCCCGTCGGGGCCGCTGGTCCGCGGTTTCGCCAGTCGATGATGGCTCGCGGAGGTGCTCACCCGTCGCCCAATGCACAGCGTCGCGGGCCGCCTCATTGGAGCGAGCTGCGAGGAAACAAGCGTAGGCGGGAGTGGTGCGCCCTAGAGGATTCGAACCTCTGACCTACGGCTCCGGAGGCCGTCGCTCTATCC
>JBFJTV010000378.1:0-3167 GCA_041625075.1 Candidatus Polarisedimenticolaceae bacterium
AGGGACGCAACCTCGAGCTGCAATTCGTGAGCGTGCTCGAGGGGGCGATGGACTTCACCGCCGGCCTGTCGGGGAGGAAGTCACTCGTCGTCCTCGGCCAGGGTGCCTCGATCAACCCCGAGCTCGAGCTGAACGCCGCGGTGTCGTCGGTGATGTTGACCAACTACAGCGGTGTTCGCGAGATGGACGACTACGAGTTCAACCAGGTCATCAACACAGCCCTCGAGCGCGGTGTCGTCGTGCACTTCATCGCACGGAGCCGCCACGGACCGAAGAGCCTGGCGGGTGCGCAGTACGAGTTCGGGGCCAACGAGATCGGCGCCGATCCCATCCGGCTGGCCCAGGAAGGCGCCGAGGAGGCGATGGCGATCGTCGCCAACGACACCGGCGGGGTTCTGATCAAGGGCAAGGACCTGACGACCGGACTCCAGGAGGTCGTGGAGCTCGAGCGCTCGGGCTACATCCTCGGGTACTACGTCGATGAGGACCCGAAGCAGCGAAAGCGGCAGACGCTACGCAAGGTCAAGGTGAGCTCGCGCCGCAAGGGGGTGACGATCATCTCGCCGAAGAGCTACTCGGTGGCCGCGCCGCTCGAGCAGGACATCGACGTCAAGCTCGCGGTACAACAGCCTGTCGAAGGAACCGAGACGGGGATGTGGCGGATCCCCTTCCAGATCCAGGCCGACCCGAAACAGATCGGATACGAGGTCAAGAAGGGGGTCGCTACGGCGAACTTCATCGTCGAGACGTCGGTTCTTCAAGCCAACGGGCGCGTGGTCGTGCGGGCTTTCAACTTCGTCAATCACGAGTACGAGCGTAAGGAATGGAAGTCCGGGAAGGTCGGGCCGCTCGCGATCGACGCGTGGGTGGAGCTACCAACCGGCGACTACGAAATCAAGGCGGTCGTGAGCAACTACAAGGCGGAACACCACGGCGAGGCCACCCGCCGCTTCAAGCTCGCGTTTTAGGCAGCGCGCGCCCGCTCATTCGTCTTCGAAGTCCTTTGCTTCGGAGATCCCGATAGCCACGAGCGCCGCGACAACGATCCCGGTGACCAGGACCCCGAGGACGAACAACAGCGGGTCCGGCATTATCGCTGTCCCCTACCCGCGAAAATCAACGCCCCCAGCGACAGGATCGAAGGCACCCAGATGCCTACGAAGATCCCCTGCTCGCGGCTCCCACTGAACCAGAGGTAGACGGACAGCAAAAAGGAGATACCCGCGGCCAAGAGGAACAGCAGCTTTCCGATCATCAACCTCGACATGGCGTTCCCTCCCCACACCCGTCGAGGGCGCGAGTGTTTGAGCTGGACATCATGACACCTGTGGTCCACCCCCGTCGCGCCGTTCTACCTGATCCGGGCGTCGAACCGCAAGCTCGAAAGCCTTAGCCGCGGGGAAGGGGCCACCGAGCGCCTGCTCACCTCTCCGTAATTAATCGATGTAGCCGAGCGCGCGTAGTTTCTCGCGCGCCTCGTCATCGAGAGCCTTGATCTTCTCGGGAGACTCCTTCGCCGCGTAGGGTCGCGAAACGGAAATCCACTCGGCTAGACGCTCGCTCAGGGCGTCCGCGACGTCGCGGTGCTCGTCGATCAGGTTAGCGGTCTCCCCCGGGTCGTCGGCGAGATAAAACAACTCCTCGCGGCCGCTCTCCCACACGATGTACTTCCACGACGCGCGCCGGATCGCGCGGATCGTTCCCTGGAACGGCGTCGGATCGAACGCCGGGTCGGCGACGGCCAGCGATTGCGGAGCGATGCGCTCGACGACGGCGACCGAACTCTCCGGGCGCGGACCCAGGAGCGATCGCCCGAGGGTCGAGGGGGTGGGCACTGCCTCGCCGCGAACCGCGTCGATCACGGTCGGGAGCAGGTCGGTCGTCTGAACAAGCTCGGCGCTGCGTCCCGGGCGAACGCGCCGCGGGTAGCGCACGATCAGAGGGACGTGCGCGAGCGTGTCGTAGACACAGTGCGTGTGACCCTGGAGATGGTGGTCGCCGAGGTTCTCGCCATGATCCGACGTGATCACGATCAGCGTGTCGTCGAGCGACACGTGCTCGGCGAGTCGCTCGAGGATGTCGCCGACGTGGTCATCCGTCAGGCGAGTCTCGCCGTCATAAACGTCGTTCAGGAGCTCGAGCTCTCTTGCGGTGTAAACGTCCTGACCAAGCAACGAGAACTCCTGCGGCATCCCCCACGTCGTACGGTAGGAGTCCCCGATGTCATCGCGCTCGACGAACAGCTCGCGGTGCGGCAGGTGCGGACGGTACGGGTCGTGGGGCTCCATGTAATTGACGAACAAGAAGAAAGGTCTCGAGGGGTCGCGCGTCTCCAACCACCGGGAGGCCAGCTGGTTGGTGTACTTCGCGCCGGTGTCCTCGGCCGTCGCCACCCCCACCCACTTACCGACGGCCCCCGCGGGGTACAGCACCTTGTCGGCGAACTCCGAGACGCTGTTGCCCCGGCCGTAGTGGATCGAGGCGGGCCGCAGGATCCGATCGAACCCCTGGGTCACGTTGGTGATCCCCGAGACCCAGTAGTTGTTGCTGAGGGCCACGGTCTCGTAGCCCTCGTCGGCGAGCATCTCGGCCAGAGTCGTGAAGTCGTCGTCGAGCCAGCGGTGGTCGTAGGTCGCGCCGTGCTCGCTCGGAAAAAGACCCGTGAAGATCGACGCGTGCGACGGCAGGGTCCAGATCGCCGCAGAGATGCCGTTTTCGAAGACGAGGGCGTCGGCGGCAAAGGCGTCGAGCCGGGGCGACGTCTCCCGTGGGTAGCCGTAGCAACCCAGACGATCGGCCCTTTGCGTGTCGAGCACCAACAGGGCCACGTTCGGGCGCGGATCGCCGGAGCTGACAGCGGCCGAGCTCAGACGGAGGGTCGATTCCATCAACCGGGGCCGTTCGATGACCTGCGTGACCACCGCCACGGCGACGACCACGAGCGCCGGCCAGAGCGCGATTCGAGCAGCGCGGCGGGCAAGCTCTCCGAACCGCCCGGCAGACACGAGCCAGGCCAGCGTGTAGACGACCGAGAGAATGACGAACCAAGCAGCCGCGATGACGAAGAGCCATCGAGCCTGGATCCCGCGGGCCATCCCGACGCCCATGTGCCAAGCTGCGGGCCACACCGTGAAGCAGGTCGCGCTCGCGAGAAAAACGGCAAGCGC
>JBFJTV010000379.1:0-3156 GCA_041625075.1 Candidatus Polarisedimenticolaceae bacterium
CGAGCTCGAGCCCGATGGGGCCGGTTCCGAAAACGACGAGCGATCGCAGCGGTGAGGTCAGGCGCATGACGTCGTCGCTGGTGAGATAAGCGACGTCGTCGATCCCGGGGACGGCCGGAATGCGCGGTCTCGACCCCGTGGCAATGACGTAACCCCGGGCGGTAAGCCGGCGCCCGTTTACCTCCACGCCGCCGCCAGGGGCAAAGGAAGCCCGGCCGTCGATCACCTCGTAGTCGTGCCGCTCGATATCCTCGATCTTCGCCTTCTTGAACCTCGCCACCTGCCAGTCCTTGCGCGCCATGATGCGCTCGAACTCGGGCAGGACCTCGCCCTCGACCCGCACCCCGAAGACCTCGGTGTGCCGTGCCTCGTGCGCCACGTGAGCCGAGGCCAGCATCGCCTTCGTCGGCATGCACCCCCGCAGGATGCAAAGCCCCCCGAGCTCGCCGTCGTTGATCATCGCGGTTCGCGCGCCGGCACGGGTTGCCGCACGCGCCGCGGTGGTTCCCGCGGAGCCCCCACCGAGTACGATGACGTCAAAGTCGGGCATTCTCCCCCCTACCACGACTCCAGGACGGACGGTTCGTTCGCGAACCGAACGGCGTCCTCTTTCGTGATCTCGTCGCGCTGCACCAGGTCGTAGAGACGCCGCTCCATCGTGATCAGACCCGACTTGCGGTTCGCCTCGATCGTCGAGTACAGCTGGTGCCACTTCCCGGAGCGGATGAGGTTGGCCACGGACGGGATGTTTCGCAGAACCTCCATCGCCACCAGACGCCCCTGGCCACCGTCCCGAGGAACCAGCTTTTGCGCCAGCACGAACGACAGGCTGAACGACAGCTGCGTCGCGACCTCGGCACCGCGCTCCTTCGGGAACATGTCGACGATCCTCGTGATGGCTCCGCGCGAGTCCTTGGTGTGCAGCGTCGAGAGCACCAGATGCCCGGTCTCGGCTGCGCTGAGCGCCATCGCCGTTGTTTCGCGGTCTCGCATCTCGCCGACAAACACGATATCCGGGTCCTCACGCAGCGCGCTCCGCAACCCTTGCTCGAAGGTGGCGACGTGCTTTCCGAGCTCTCTCTGCGAGATCAAAGCCCGGTCCCCTTCGATCACGTATTCCACCGGGTCCTCGACCGTGACCACGCGAACCTGTCGGGTGCGGTTGATGTACTGCAGCAGGCTCGCCACGGTCGTCGACTTTCCGCTTCCCGTGATCCCCGTCACGACGACCAGACCCTGGTGCATCGCGCAGATCGAGCGCCAGACCTCGCCGCTCGGGAAACCGATGTCGGTGACCTCGGGGATCGACTTCGGGAGGACCCGGATGGCGCACGCGAGCCCGTCGCGGTCTCGGAAGACGTTGATCCGAAAGCTCAGCCTCTCCTCGCGGAGCTCGTAGCTCGTATCCAGATCCCTGCACCCATCCGCGGCAAGGGCCTCGACCTGCGCCGGACTCAAAATCGGGTAGAGAAGGCGCTCGAGAACCTCCGCGGTCACGACCGTCGCCTCCGGGATTCCGATCAGATCACTGTCAAAGCGGTAACGCACCGGGTCACCGACCTTGAGATGGAGATCGCTGAGGCGCCAGATGCCGTCGATCTGGTATCGCGCGTCGGTAAAGCGATTGAGCAGATCGTACATGCTGAGCTTCCGATCGCCCACCGCGTAGACCGGGTCCCGAATGTCGTAGCCCACTGCCTTTCCTCCCGGCTACCGAAAGATACAGTCTGCCCTATCGGGCGTTTCGAGGGAACCGATTCCGGGTTTCGCGCGTAGTAAACTCTGGACGGTCACGTTGCGGAGCGGTGTCCGTCCGCGCATGGTACGACCCGGGGAGCCGCATGAACCTGAACCTGCTCGCGGCATCGCTGTATCTTGCCTGCGGGCTCGCCGTCTTTCTTCTCGGCCTCCTCGTCTTTCGCGAGAGCCCCGACAATCGGGTTCACCGCGTCAGCGCCCTGATGCTGATGTTCGGAGGTCTGGGTCCTGCCCTGGGAGGCCTCGGCGCGCTCGTCTCCGCGGGCGGACCCGACTCCGGGATTCGCGGTCAAGGATTGATCAGCAGCTTCGCGTACATCTGGGAGTTCTTCTTCCCGTCCCTTCTGCTGTTCTCCCTCGTCTTCCCCCAGGAGAACCGCGTTCTGCAGCGCTATCCGCGTCTATCGCTCTTTCTCTACGGACCCCATCTCTTCCATCTGGCCTTTGTCATCATCCTGAGCCTCGGTGCCGATGTTCGCGAGAACTTCAACCTGGCGGCGTTCGTCGGAAGCGGCAAGGGGGTCTTCGCGTCCAGCATCGGACTGCTGGTACGAATCGTGGTCTTCCTGTTCGACATCGTCGCGCGTCTGCATCTGCGTTTCTTTTCTCTCGTCAATCTCCTCTGCGTGGGCATCGCCATGGTGCTTCTGGCACGAAGCTGGCGTCGTGTCGAACGCCCGAAGCTGCGGCGCCAGCTCGCGGTGATCCTGTTCGGTCTCGGCTCGTGCATGGGGCTCTACCTTCTCGCCGTCGCGATCCCGAACCTCATCAATCTGGACTGGCCCGGCAACACCCGGATGATCCTGGTCTCGGTGGGGCTGCTCCTGGGTACCGGGTCGATCGCCTTTGCCATCGTCCGTCAGAGCTTTCTCGATCTGGGCTCGGTCATGCGCCGCGCCATCCTGTTGTCGGCGATCTCTGGAGGGTTGGTCGTGATGTACTTCGCGACCGCCCGTCCCATGGACCGGTTCTTTCTGGACAACGTCGGTGTCGGCTTTCCCCTCTTTCAGATGCTCTACGTGATCCTCGTCGTGGTGTTTTTTCACCCGATCCTGGGGAGGGTCGAGGCGACCGTCGACAGCATGGTGGCCGGGGACCAGACGGCTCCGCGCGGCCTGCTGCGGCAGCTCGGTCGTGACATGACGTCGATCCTGGATCTCGAGAACCTCACCGCCACTCTCCTTTCGACGCTCCGGGACGCCCTGGCGGTGGACTCCGCCCACCTTGTCCTGGCCGAGCATCCGGGTGGGCGGTTCCAGACGGAGGATCTCGGGGAAGGCGCGCGCCTGGAGCTCGACTCCGGCCACCCGCTGATCGAACGGGTAGCCGCGGCGACGGATCCGATCCTCGTCCGCGATGCCATTGATGAGACCACCGGCGAGCGCGAGCGCGAGGCCG